>SSEX01000105.1 GCA_008015085.1 Tolumonas sp.
GATCAGTACTTTGCTTTTTTTCAGCCTGGCCTGACCAACTTCACCGATCTCTGGCAGCAGGATCTGGCGGCCATAGCGCAGGAACTCTTCATCGGTCAGCAGCTCAGGCATCGCAGGGTTCCTCGCTACGGGCGCCTTCCACCTGTTGCAGCAGACGCTTGGTGGCCTGTTCTGGATCGGCAGCTTTGGTAATGGCACTCACCAAAGCGACACTGCCGACACCGGTTGCCAGAATATCGGCTACCCGTTCTTCAGAAATACCGCCAATGGCGACGGTCGGAGTGGAACCCGCCTGTTTCACCGCTGCAGCCAGATTGATCAGCCCCTGCGGCTGCGAGGGCATCTCTTTGGTTTGCGTCGGAAAGATGTGTCCCAGCGCGACATAAGAAGGCTTCAGTGCCAACGCTTCCGCCAACTCTGCGGCATCATGTGTGGAAATCCCCAGTCGCAATCCTGCTTGGCGTAAAGCATCCAAATCAGCAGTCTGAATATCCTCCTGACCCAGATGCACGCCATAGGCACCATGTTTGATCGCCAGTTGCCAGTAGTCGTTGATAAACAGGCGCGCCTGATAACGGCGCCCCAGTTCAATGGCCTGCTGGATCTGCTGTTCCAGATCAGTTGCTTGCGGATCTTTGATTCGTAGTTGCAGGGTGGACACTCCCCAGTCGAGCAGGCGGGCGATCCAGTCCACCGAGTCCACCACCGGGTAGAGCCCTAAGCGGTGATCGGTCTTCGCAAAGGCAAGTGGCTGCATCACACTTCCTCTTTCGCCAGATAGAGTTCACCGCCAAGTTCACGGAAGGTAGCCGCCTGCTGTTCCATTCCCTGCTTGACGTCATCAAACGCGCCTTCGCTGTCGAGCTGACGCACTTCCTGGCTGATCTTCATGGAACAAAATTTCGGACCACACATCGAGCAGAAATGCGCAACCTTGCCAGACTCCTGCGGCAAATCTTCATCGTGATAGGCTCGCGCGGTATCCGGATCTAACGCCAGATTGAACTGATCTTCCCAGCGGAATTCAAAGCGTGCCTTGGACATCGCATTGTCACGGATCTGCGAACCCGGATGACCTTTCGCCAGATCAGCCGCATGCGCAGCGATCTTGTAGGCGATTAGCCCTTGTTTGACATCTTCTTTATTTGGCAGACCTAAGTGCTCTTTGGGCGTGACATAACACAGCATCGCACAGCCATACCATCCAATCATTGCGGCACCAATGCCAGAGGTGAAATGGTCATACCCCGGTGCAATATCAGTGGTTAACGGGCCTAAGGTATAGAACGGAGCTTCATGGCAATGCTTGAGCTGCTCATCCATGTTTTCTTTGATGAGGTGCATCGGCACATGACCCGGCCCTTCAATGATGACCTGCACATCATATTCCCAGGCGATTTTAGTCAACTCACCCAGTGTGCGCAGCTCGGAGAATTGTGCTTCATCGTTGGCATCGGCGATCGAGCCCGGACGCAAACCGTCGCCCAGTGACAGCGCCACGTCATACTGTGCACAGATCTCGCAGATTTCGCGGAAATGGGTGTAGAGAAAGTTTTCCTGATGATGCGCCAGGCACCATTTAGCGATGATCGAACCGCCGCGAGAAACAATGCCGGTGACACGTTTGGCGGTCATCGGGACATAACGCAGCAGCAATCCGGCATGGATAGTGAAATAATCCACGCCCTGTTCAGCCTGTTCAATCAGCGTATCACGCATCACTTCCCAGCTCAGATCTTCGGCAATGCCGTTGACCTTTTCCAGCGCCTGATACATCGGTACTGTACCGATTGGCACCGGGCTGTTGCGCAAAATCCATTCCCGGGTCGCGTGGATATGACGACCGGTAGAGAGATCCATGACGGTATCCGCACCCCAGCGGGTTGACCAGATCAGTTTCTCGACTTCTTCTTCGATACTGGAACTGATGGACGAGTTCCCGATATTAGCGTTGATTTTAACGAGGAAGTGACGACCAATGACCATCGGTTCACTTTCCGGATGGTTGATGTTCGCCGGAATAATAGCGCGGCCTGCCGCGACTTCCTGACGAACAAATTCAGCGGTGATCCCTTTTTCACCCGCCTGCAGACGACGCTGGTTTTCACGGATTGCGATGAACTCCATCTCTGGCGTGATGATGCCTTTACGCGCATAGTGCAGCTGGCTGACACACTTGCCCTCTTTGGCTTTGCGGATCGGTGCTTTGACTTTCATCTGCGGTACCAGCTGCAGTTGTTCTGCCTGCGCACGGGTGAAGGCGGAGGTGGGTTCAGCCACTTCTTCGGTGTCGTTACGCTCCAGTATCCAAGTTTGGCGCAGTGGCTTCAGGCCCAGAGTCACATCAACGGATTGATCGGGGTCGCCGTAAGGGCCGGAGGTGTCATACACCAGTACTGGTGCATTTTCTTCATAGATCGGCGCTTGTTTGGTACCGCCCACCAACGATGGCGTGAGGTGAATTCGGCGCATTGGCACACGAATGTCAGGACGCGGACCCGACAGATATTCACGATCAGAATTCGGAAATGTTTGTGCTGCCAGCGTGGATAAATACTCTTTCGCTGATTCACGACGTTCACGGGCAGATAAATTTTTCGACATAGCAAGCTCACCTTAAATGGATTTCGGATGGCTTGCCGGAAGTGGCGTTGAGAGGGAGTGTGGCGGTTTAACTTTCCAGAAAATCTGGATCAGGAATGGCTTCCTTTGCCAACTCTTGTTTCCCTTCGCAGGTTCTAACCTGATCAGGTTCAACGGATCCCGAATTAACGGTCTCAGCCCAAAGGGCACTCCGACAAGTGATGATCAGTATGAGACGAAGGAGTAAAAATGGCAACAATCAGATAACAATTGCTGATTATTGCCACAATGGAAAAGAGGGATTAACGAGGAACAATGACACGATGACGGTGATGAAAGTAAAAGCCGTCATCGAACAGAGGGTCTTCATAACGAACTTCCACCTCTTTCACAACAGGCCAAAGCTTATGCTGTGTCGCATTGATAACAGCAAAACGGTAATTCATATCACCGATTTTGCCTTCCTTTGAGGGTGCCGAGGTACCCGATACTGTAATGCTGCGACCTTTGGCATATAAAACAGGATCAAGTAATTGTGGGAACACTGCAATAAAACGACCTGGAGATTGTTCAGCCTGCTGCGGTACGCCGTTATAGCCTAAAGGCAAATAAACCACTTCGACTTCAGTACCGGTGGGCAAATTGCGGGTTTGCGCAATCACGCCGCTCCATTTTACCATCCATCCCTGTGGGTTATTTGGTTGCGCCATTTGCGTAAATTGCTGGCGGATCAGCACAGAATCATCTGCATAATACCCGGTATTGTTATTGGCACAGGCAGTCAGAAAGAGCACCAGACTTAACGCGATCCATTTCATATGAAGTTCTCTGATAAATGATGATCAGGCATACATATCGACACGAACCATCTGTTCAATCTGGCTACGGCGATCCTGAAGGGCAATATCTTTATAAGCATAAATAGCCCGGCTTTGTTTCGGGCTGGGTTGATCGTAGCTGAGTTTTTCTGCTGCTTCTTCTGCACCATCGGCAAATACCAACGTATCAGCATTCCTTGACTGACTTTGTTCGCTGGTTTCTTCACTGGTACGCTCTTTACCCGGATAAATAACCGTATCCGGGCGTGTCAAACCAGTGATCGAGAGATTCGTTGCAGCAATATTCATAGCAAAAGGATGAGTAATTCCTGTCTATTAATTATTCACGACCCGGCAACTTTTTCCAAGTCACCTTATCGCGTAAATATACTGGAGTTGCCTGTGCCGGGTCACAAAATTCATTACTACGGAATGATGCAACAGCCTGAGGCAACATATCCTGCGCCCATGGCAGATTATCTTCAGTCTGCAACAAGCAGGGGTGAAGACCTAACTGACCAGCTAATTGAGTATAGCTGGTAAAGCCAGTGCCAACCGCATGGCCAGCTGTAATTTGTGCATTTACTGACGTCAAATATGCCGGAGCCTCTTCCGGTAAAATCACTACTTCATCAGCTATTGGTTGCATCAGGCCGTCGTGTTCAGTAAACGCACCGAGGTAAATTTCGTTCATGCGCGCATCAATAGCGGCTACTACTGTTTGCGCCTGCTGACGGCGAAAGGCACCTTGCGCCAGCATCTGCAAAGTAGACACGCCGATCAACGGTACGCCCGCACCATAGGCCAGCCCCTGCGCGGCACCAATACCAATGCGCACCCCCGTAAATGAGCCAGGTCCACGACCAAAGGCAATCGCATCCAGACCGGCAAGGGTCGCGCCTGCTTCTGCCAGCACTTCACTGACCATCGGCAGGATCAGGCGGGTATGCGCTTGCGGCGCGACCTGCTCTCGGGTTAATACAGCTCCATTCCAGAGTAATGCAGCAGAACAGGCTTCGGTGGCTGTATCAATCGCCAGAATTTTCATTTAATTCTATCTCTTCATTTAAGGCTACCAGTTCACTGACCGGTAATGTCCAGAATTCGTTTAACCGGGCGAGATCCCGGCAGCGAGGTATGGGCGGCAGGCTTTTCAGGAACGCAGCCCCATACGGCTTATTGACCAGCCGAGGGTCACAGAGGATCAGGATACCACGATCCTGATAATCACGGATCAGTCGCCCTACCCCTTGCTTGAGCACAATGACCGCCTCTGGTAATTGCAACTCACGGAATGGATCGCCGCCCTGCATCCTGCAATCTTCCATCCGAGCTTTCAACAACGGTTCATCGGGCGAGGTAAACGGCAGTTTGTCGATAATAACGCAGGATAACGCAGCACCTCTGACATCAACGCCTTCCCAGAATGATGATGTCGCCACCAGCACGGCATGTCCGTCTGCGACAAAATCCGCCAGAATACGTTGCTTGTTATCGTCACCCTGTACCAGCACAGTGCGATCCAACTTATCTCGCAGCACCTGAGCAATCTGATTCACGCTGTGATAACTGGTGCAGAGAAAGAAACAGCCCCCCGGTACTTTTTCAATCACTGGCAGTAACCGTTCTGCCAGTTGAGTGGCACGCTGGTAAACCGAGGTATCCGGCAGATTACGTGGCACACACAGTAGCGACTGATGTTCGTAATCAAACGGGCTATCCAGCAGGCAACTATCGGCATCTTCGATGCCCATGCGCTGCGAAAAATAGTTAAACTCATCGCCAACCGTGAGTGTGGCCGAGGTAAACACCCAGCTGCAGCCAACCCGCATCACCTCCTGCGAAAAGCGCTCGGCAATCGACAGTGGAGTGACGTTCAGCGTGAAATGGCGCTTAGTTGTTTCAAACCAATAAGCCGCCCCCACCTCAGTTGTCGCCGTGACATGTTCCATGGCTGTCATGAAACCAGCCAGACGCTCAAAACAATTGTTGATCTGCTCACCGCGCCCTAAAGCCAGCTTGCAAACGTCATAACAAAGTTTGATCGACTCTTTCAGGCGTTGCAGTTCACGTTGCATCAGCGGATGAGCTAAAGCATCACGCAAATTGCCCCGTGAAGGATCGACGCCAAACGCCAGTCGCATCGACTGACAATCCTGAACCAGACGATCAGCCGCTTTACCCAGCTGCGACATATCCTTGGCTTCCAACCGGTAAGCCAGACGGATCTCATCTGCCGTATCGGTTAACTGTCGGCTGGACAGCGATTCACCGAAGTACTGACTGGCAATATCAGGCAGCTGATGCGCTTCGTCAAAAATATAGACATCGGCTTCCGGCAACAACTCACCAAACCCCGTGTCTTTAACTGACATGTCTGCAAAAAACAGGTGATGGTTGATAACAACTACCTGTGCATCCAGCGCTTTTCGGCGGGCTTTTACCAGAAAACATTCTTCATAGTCCGGGCACTCCCGCCCCAGACAGTTGTCGTTGGTGCTGGTGACAAATGGCAGGATCGGCGCCTGCTCTTGCAGACCCGGAATATCGGCGACATCACCGCTGATCGTCCGGCTTTTGAATTGGCGAACTTTCGGTAAATCGGCAAAGACATCAGCAGCGAGAAAATTCATCTCCTGCTCAAGCAGCGATAGCCGGTAAGTACATAGATAATTCGAACGCCCTTTCAGCTGTGCAACCGGCTTACCATATTGCATTGCCAGCAACAGCGTCGGTAAATCACGCTCATAGAGCTGATCCTGCAACGCTTTTGAGCCAGTGCTGATGACAATCCGTTTGCCACTCGCCAGTGCTGGTACCAGATAGGCAAACGTTTTACCCGTCCCAGTACCCGCTTCCACTAGCAAACGTCCGGCATTTTTTATTGCCTTACTGACTGCGTCAGCCATCTGAACCTGTGCTTCACGTGGCGCGAAGCCGGGGATTGCCTTAGCCAGCAGTCCGTTTTCAGCAAAATAATCGATATTCAACCGGAGATCTCAGCACGAAATAGTGATGTAACAATTATATGGGAATTACATCTGTGACAGGAATAACAACGACACGATTCAGCCAAGGACTTTCAGCTGACATCATGCGAATCTCTTAGACGACAAGCATTACATAACATATAAAAATGGACTAATGTTGTTTACTGTATGTTTTGTGGTCAGGACTTAGCTGTTTAATTGAGGTAATTATTATGGTGAATCCATTAGAACAACCCGTATTTGATCTCGACAAGGATGAGTTAAGACAGGAAATTGTTCACCATCTTCGTACAACGTTGGGCACAAGCGAAAGAAAAGCCAGCAAACAGGCATGGTGGATGGCTACCTGCGCCACACTGAACCATTTACTTTACGATCGTTTGACACATACCCACGAAGTTCATCTGCAAAAAGACACCCGAGCCGTGCATTACCTATCGGCTGAATTCCTGATGGGGCGTCTCACCGCCAACAACCTGCATAACTTAGGCTTATACAAAACTTGCGAAGCTGCACTGAAAGATTTAGGGCTGGAACTGGCCGACCTATGTGAGAATGAACCGGATATGGCGCTGGGGAACGGTGGTCTGGGTCGTCTGGCAGCCTGCTTCATCGATTCGCTGGCTACGCTGGGCTACCCGGCAGTAGGTTATGGCCTGCATTATGAACATGGTCTGTTCCGTCAGGAGATCCGCGATGGTCGACAGGTAGAACGCCCCGACGCATGGCGTGAATATGGTAACCCGTGGGAAATTTGCCGTCCGGAATCCGTACAGGAAATTCCGCTGTATGGTTATGTAGAAACCGTCTTTGGTGAAGATTGTAAAGTCCGCAAAGTATGGCATCCGGGCCGCGTCATCAAAGGGGTACCATGGGATATTCCTATCGTTGGTTTCGGTGCGAATACAGTCAACATTCTGCGTTTGTGGGAATCGCGTGCGTCTAACTTCTTTGACTGGGACGTATTCAACCATGGCGGTTACGTCGATTCGCAGAAAGAAAAAGCGGAAGCAGAAACTATCTCCAAAGTGCTTTATCCGAACGATGAAACCGAAGCAGGTAAAGAGCTGCGTTTGATTCAGCAATATTTCTTCTGCGCCTGTTCGCTGAAAGACATCATGCGCCGCTACAAGCGTAATCATAACGATCTGAAGGATTTCGCAGCTCAAATTGCTGTTCAGCTGAATGATACGCACCCGACCATTGCGATCCCGGAACTGATGCGCCAGTTCGTTGATGAAGAAGGTCTGGAATGGGAAGACGCCTGGGCGGTGTGTACCAAGGTATTCTCTTATACCAACCATACTCTGCTGCCGGAAGCACTGGAAACCTGGCCGGTCTATCTGTTTGAACGGGTCCTGCCGCGTCATCTGGAAATCATCTATGAAATCAACGCCCACTTCCTGAAAGATGAAGTAGATGCAAAATGGCCAAATAACAACGACATCAAACGCAAACTCTCTATTATTGATGAAAGCAATCCACGGCGGGTTCGTATGGCCAACTTGTGTGTTATCGCTTCGCACAAGGTTAACGGTGTAGCTGAAATCCACTCAAAACTGGTGAAAGAAGACCTTTTCCCTGAGTTTAATGAACTTTGGCCGGAAAAGTTCTGCAACGTGACTAACGGTGTAACGCCGCGTCGTTGGCTGCTTTCCTGTAATCAGGAACTGGCGGATCTGTTCACTGAAATTGTTGGTCCGGGCTGGCCTCTGGATCTGGATTTACTGAAAAAGCTCAATGCTCAGGCGGATGATCCGAAACTCCAGCAAAAATTTATGGCAATCAAACAGCACAACAAAGAAAAACTGGTCAAAGTCATCAAGGCGGAAACCGGTATTGATGTCAGCGCTGAAGCCATTTTTGATATTCAAATCAAACGACTGCATGAATACAAACGTCAGCA
>SSEX01000143.1 GCA_008015085.1 Tolumonas sp.
CGATAGTATTGATTTCTTTCTGTACAGTGGTCACTTCATCAGCCGTGGTCATCACACGGTATTCCAGATCAAATGCCTGACGAGCAGAAGGAGACAGCGTTTTCACACGCCCCTGTTCTTTTTCAAACTGGCGCGGATACGCATAGCTGGTACCTGGCTCGATTCCGGTGACATAACCTTGTTTCAGCGTGTCAGTATTTTTCCATAATGTCAGAACAGGCAGTTGTTTGGTGTCATAGCTGACAGCGATACCTTTATTCGCAGCTTTGTTATGCAGCATAGTGGTAGTTTTGCCATCTTTATCAGCATACGGCACCAGGTTAAATACCATTTCATCGAAGTTTCTGGTCGGTGCCAGATAGGTTTGCCAGTCTTTCAGACCTTTCTTCGCATAGTTATTGAAAGGAGAGATTTCTTTCACCGGAGCAACAAATTTAGCGCCTTCTTCCAGAATCGGAGAGCCAAAGTTGCTGTGGTAAATGATTTGATATTCGCGGTCATAATCGCTGTTGTTGGTCAGCTCATCATGGATTTTGACTGATTTTTCACCCGGAACAACAGTGAGCTGAGTCCATGTTTCCAGTGCGCTCAGTTTGAAGGTATTTTCTTTTACCAGACCTTTGACATGAATGGCATAAGGTGCGGTTTCGTCGATGCTAACGACTACTTTAGATGCCGGCGTGTTGCCTGCGCGACCATGCAAGCTCAGCAGTTTACCATCGACTTCACCTGGGTGACCGGTCCATTCATAGCCGCAACGCACCATCATTTCATTGAATCCGTCCAGCCAGCCCAGACCTTTACGCATTTCCAGATTCATGAAGGCTGGGTTAACGATTTCATCGACCGGTGATTTCCAGCCGTAGCGAACGTCACCACTCTTGATTTCATAAATATTCATGCCACGGGTAGGGATCAGGGATACTTGCAGATCTTTGCTTTCGATGGTGATTAGTGTGCTGCCTTCTTGCTTACCGCCATGCAATGTTTTTTTGGTAACCGTAAAAGCTGGCGCATCTTTCAGGCCCAGTTCATTGCTGGATACTGTCCAGTTAGCGACTTCAGTGTTATCGGCTACATCGGTTAGCACGAAGTCCTTCGCGAATGCAGCAGGAGATAGTAATAATGCAGAGATGCTTAAAGACAGCAAAGTTTTTTTCATAACAGTAATTCCCATTAGTTATTGGATTCATTTGTGTTGCTGAAACGATTCTTCAAGCATGGTAATTACTTGGTTGGGTTTTGTTTGCGACCATTATCACAGTTAATGCGAAGCTGAATTGATTCAGCTTTAAAGCGATTGCTGAATCACATTTCCGATTGTGACCATTTGCAAACCGAGCAAGACTTGAATGAAGCTTTAGTGTTTTGCGGGGGAGTGATGAATATTTGAGTAGAAAAAACCCGGCCGAAGCCGGGTCAAAGAGATAAATATCTTTACCTTAGAACAGAATACGCGCTTTCAGCGTGCCATCGATCTCTTTCAGGCGAGCCAACGCAACATCACTGTGCTCAGTTTCAACTTCGATCACAACGTAACCGATATTGGCATTGGTCTGCAGGAACTGACCTGCAATGTTGATACCTTCATCAGCAAATGCCTGGTTGATCTTGTTCAGAATACCTGGCTGGTTACGGTGAATGTGCAACAGGCGGCTGGTTTTGCGGCCCAGTTCAGGCAGAGATACTTCAGGGAAGTTTACTGCTGTCAGTGTAGAACCGTTGTCTGAATATTTGATCATTTTGCTGGAAACTTCGATGCCGATATTTTCCTGCGCTTCCTGAGTTGAACCACCGATGTGTGGTGTCAGGATCACGATGTCAAATTTCTGCAGCGGAGAAACAAATTTTTCACCGTTCGCTTTTGGTTCAACCGGGAACACGTCAATTGCGGCACCAGCGATATGACCACTTTCCAGTGCTGCAGCCAGATCATCGATCTTAACGACTGTGCCACGAGCAGCATTGATGAAAATAGAGTTTGCTTTCATTTTGGCAAACTGCTCTGCACCAAACATATCTTTGGTTGATGGTGTTTCAGGTACATGCAGCGTGATCACGTCAGACTGAGCCAACAGTTCATCTAATGTTGCAACCTGAATTGCATTACCCATAGACAGTTTGTTTTCGATATCGTAGTAGTAAACTTTCATACCGATGCTTTCAGCGATGACGCTCAGCTGGCTGCCGATGTGACCGTAACCCACGATACCCAGTCGTTTACCACGAGCTTCAACAGAGTTGGTAGCACTCTTGTCCCACTCACCACGATGTGCGCCGGCGTTTTTGTGCGGAATGCCACGTAGCAACAGCAGAATTTCACCTAAAACCAGCTCAGCTACGCTGCGGGTATTAGAGAATGGTGCATTGAATACAGGGATACCACGTTTTTCAGCAGCTTCCAGATCAACCTGATTAGTTCCGATACAGAAACAGCCTATAGCCACCAGTTTTTGAGCTGCTTCAAGCACTTTTTCAGTCAGATGAGTACGGGAACGGATACCAATGAAATGCACGTCGCGGATTTTTTCGATCAGCGCTTCTTCTTCCAGTGAACCTTTCACATATTCTACATTGGTGTAACCAGCCGATTTGAAGTTATCTACTGAGTTCGGATGTACACCTTCCAGCAGTAATACTTTGATCTTGTCCTTGTCGAGAGAATATTTGGTCATGTCTGCGCTCCCTTTTACGCAACGTCATTGGATTGCGTAGTAAATTAACAAAAAAGGGGAGGCTGCGCCAAGAAAGAATCTCTTTGCGGTAATACAATTTTCAGATATGTCTGATACCCGAAATCGATATAGGTTCAGATAGTTAGTTTTAAGCAAGATATGTACCTGTTGCTGAGACTAGTTCAGTATGGCGGCGATAATTGTGCTAGTGTGCACTCAGATGAATGTTAAGAACGACAAGGCAGTGTAATGAATATTATTTTTGATATCGGGAATGTGCTGGTCAGGTGGGATCCGGTAGAGATTGTTCGATCAGTGATTAACGCGCCCGGTGCGGTCAGGGTTGCAGAGCATATATTTGCTCATCCTGACTGGCTGGAAGTTGATCGAGGCACTATGACCATTCCTGAAATTATCAGCCGGACAACAGAACGCACAGACATTGATGAAGACATTGTGACTGCTATTTACCAGGCTGTTCCTGCTTCATTAACGCCCATTCCCGAGAATATAGAATTACTGCAAAAGATAAAGCAGGGAGGGCATCACCTGTATGCGTTATCGAATATGGGGCACGAAAGTGCAGCATACCTTGCACAAACAGCACCATTCTGGGGATGGTTTGATGCGATGGTTATTTCAGCAGAGGTTAATCTGGTTAAACCTGAGCCCGCTATTTATGAATATTTGTTAACCCAAAATGGTCTGACCAATTCTGAGTGTGTTTTCATTGACGACTCTCCGACAAATATATATTCAGCAGAGCAACTCGGAATAAAAAGTATTCAGTTTCATTCGCATGATCAGCTGGCAGATGAATTAAGAAAGTACATCTCATGGCCTGAGTAGAGCGGTTTGTGCTGAAAAATGATCTAAATCATTTAACAGTATTAACGTTAATTTAAATCTTGCGGAAACAGGTGACGGCTAGCCCTGAATAAGCGAGAATAAACCGTCGAGTCAACTATAAATTGGTATTACCAATTTGTATTGTGATCAGCTTTACAGAAATTGTATCCACAATATTTTTATAGCTCTCACTATATGTTCGGCGATTTGGTCACAAATAGAGGCCAAATGTAAAAGGAGCCTGAATTATTCAGGCAGTAAATCAGGCAGCATCTAAAAGCTGAAACTTATGAAAATAAGTCGTTGAGCCGGTTTTTAGACGTTACCTATTGATGATATAGGCCATCGCTGAACGATGAATATTCGTTCACCCTGACCTTGAACTGCTTTGACACTGGGTGTCTTAAGCCATGCGAGGAAAGAATGGAAGTAACAATTAACCCAACCGTTCTGGTTGTGAACTGTGGTAGTTCATCTCTGAAATTTGCTATTGTTGATCCTGCTACCGGTAATCAATATTTGACTGGTCTTGCTGAGGCGTTAGGTTTGCCAGAAGCAAATATCAGCTGGCGATTCGGCGATGCTGAGAAACAGAAAGACAGTTTAGTCGCTGGCGCAGATCACACTGCAGCGCTGACTTATCTGGAGGAGCACATCCTCGAAGGTAAACCAGAACTGATGAAATCCTTCATCGCTGTGGGTCACCGAGTTGTATCTGGTGGTGAATTATTCTCGCAGCCGACACTGATCACCGATGAAGTGGTGAAAGGCATTGAGCAGTGTATTCCTCTTGCTCCGCTGCATAACCCGGCCCACTTACTTGGTATTGCCGCTGCCCGCCGTCTCTTCTCTGATTTACCTCACGTTGCAATTTTCGATACCGCTTTCCATCAGACGATGCCAGCCAAAGCATTCATGTATCCGCTTCCTCGTGAGCTGTACACTGAACATGCTATCCGTCGTTATGGTGCACATGGTACCAGTCATTATTATGTAACGACTGAAGCTGCCAAAATGCTGGGTAAGCCAATGTCCGAAACCAATATCATTACTGCTCACCTGGGGAATGGTGGTTCTGTCAGCGCTATCAAAAATGGTAAATGTGTTGATACTTCAATGGGGCTGACTCCATTGGAAGGTATCGTGATGGGTACTCGTTGTGGCGATATCGACCCTTCAGTGGTGTTCTTCCTGATTGATACGCTGGGCTATACCGTCGAAGACGTTCGCAACACCCTGAATAAAAAATCAGGTCTGCTGGGTCTGTCTGGCAAAACCAGCGATTTCCGCGGCATTATCGAAGGTGTTGAGCAGGGTGACGAGAACTGCCTGCAGGCATTTGATATTTACTGCTACCGACTGGCGAAATACATTGCGTCCTACTATGTTGCCGTTGGCAAAGTAGACGCGTTGATTTTCACCGGTGGTATCGGTGAAAATTCACTGCCAATGCGCAGTGCAGTGCTGAAATTGTTGGAAGGCTTTGGTTTTGTAGAAGATGAGTCAGCCAATGCGACTGCACGTTTTGGCAATTCAGGTTTGATCACTAAAGCAGGCAGCACTAAAGCATTTGTTATCCCAACTAACGAAGAGTTGGTCATTGCACAAGGTGCAGCTGAATTTGCTAAATAATTTACGGATTATTTACATAAATAGGAAACGGCCCATGATGGGCCGTTTTGTTATCTGCAGATTTTCTAGCCTGCTTGTTCCTGAGGAACAGTAGAGGATTCCAACGCAGCCTGACGACGCTGTGCCGGGGTTTTGACCAGCAATTCTTTCCATTTACGCAGTGCTGAAATCAGGATGATGACACCCAAAGCCAGCATGACGATAGAGATACAGCCGTTAAAAATATTGTAACCTTTTGCTGCCGGGTTGAAATAGACGTTAGAAATCATCCAGTAACCTGCATATTGCACGGTCACAAACAGGTAAGCTAATGGGATCAGACAAGTCAGTGCATAACGGCGTTTCTGAGATAAACGCAGGATAATGGTTGTTCCGATAATCAGGCCAACAGATGCCATCAACTGGTTAGATACCCCGAACAGCGCCCAGACTGAACCGATATCACCGGACATCAGCAGATACCCCCACATGACACAGGCTACGACGCTTGCACCGATTGCACCTGGCAACCAGTCCAGACGTTTCAGTGGTGAGTAAAATTCACCGAAGAAATCTTGAATTAAATAACGGGATACACGGGTGCCGGAATCAACCGCAGTCAGAATAAATACGGCTTCAAACATGACGACGAACTGGAAGAAATAGGACGCTAGGCTGCTGAACCAGCTGACTTTAGTAAAGATATATGACATGCCTACAGCCAGTGTGACTGCGCCGCCTGTACGGCCATACAGATCCAGGCCGATCTCCTTGGAAAGATAAGGCAGGTCCACCACATTCATACCGAGTTTGGCAAACGCAGCAGGTGCGGAGTTGATAGCAAAATAATCAGCAGGATGTAACGCGGTTGCCGCGATCAGCGCCATGACACCGACCACACATTCCGCCAGCATCGCACCAAACGCAACAGGTAAAATATCGCTCCATTTATCAACCAGTTTAGGTGTTGTGCCGGAACCAATGAACGCATGGAAACCGGAGATAGCGCCACAAGCGATAGTGATAGAGATAAATGGCCATACAGGGCCACCCAGAACCGGGCCACCACCATGAATGAACTGGGTCAGTGCAGGGAATTGAATTTCAGGGTTTATGAATACCACACCAACTATCAACGCACCGAATACGCCAATTTTCATGAAGGAAGAGATATAGCCTCGAGGGGTCAGCAACAACCATACTGGTAATGCAGTCGCAAAGAAGGCGTAGATAGGCAATGCCAGACTGATGGCATCTGCATGCAGAGTTAGCCAATCACCAACCAGTGTTCCCTGGATATAAGGACCAAAGAAGACGCAAGCCAGTACTGCGATAAAGCCAACGATAGAGGCATTTTTCAGATCGCCGGTTGCGCGATGATATAAACCCACCAGCATGGAGATCGGAATAGTCATGAAGACCGCAAAGGTGCCCCAAGGGTTACGTTCCAGCGCATGCACCACAACCATCGACAACCCGGCCATCGTGATCGTGATGATAAACAGCATTGCCAGACCGGTACACCAGCCAGCAACCGGCCCCAGTTCGGCTTTAGCTACTTCAGATAATGACTTACCTTGGTATTTCATAGACGCAAACAATACAACGGTGTCATGAACCGCGCCGCCAATCACACAGCCTATCAATAACCACAGAAAACTAGGCAGATAACCGAATTGTGCCGCCAGTACCGGACCAACTAACGGACCAGCTGCCGCGATTGCCGCGAAGTGCTGGCCGAAGTTTACCCAACGATTGGTGGGAACATAGTTTTTACCATCTGACAGTGCATGAGAGGGTGTTACCTGACTATCATCCGCATTCAGTACTTTCCGGACAAAGAAAACCCCGTAAAGACGGTAGCAGATGGCAAGGATACACAGTGCACTGATGACAAATGTAATTGCATGCGTCATAGGTGTTACTCCTGAGTAATGTTATTTCTGACGCCAGAAAAATCCGGCGGTACAGATTTACTTTAGGAGTGGTGTTTCAGGAATAACACTTCAAAAAAGGTAAGTGGCTGTATGGCAAATTAAGCGGTAATAATTCGAAGGGAAGTGGTTTTTATAAACTCTCCCGGCTTTGCCGGGGGATATTTATTTTAAGGAATGTTCAGACTCTGTTTGAGTGGTTTCAGATAACGGCGGCTGACAGGAATACGTTGCTGTGCACGGGTTATCACTTCCGCGCCGCCATTTTCCAGCAACTGTATTTCAGCTACCTGGTCAGGGTTAATCATGTATTGGCGATGACAACGCAGGAACGGTGTCTTTTCCTCCAATGTCCGCATCGTTAATTGTGTGATTCCAGATTGTTTAGCACTGCAGACATGTATGCCAGCCAGATCACTGTGGATATATTCGATATCGGATAATGGCACTAAAAATATCCGGTTATGACCACAACAGGGGATCGATCGAAGCGGTGCCAGGTCAGCTAACGGTTGATAAGATTGCGGAGTAAGCTCTTTCCGCAGCCGATTAAGCGTTTTTTCCAGTCGTGCAATCTCGATGGGTTTTAGCAGATAATCGAAGGCATTTTCCTCAAAGGCTTTGAGCGCAAATTCATCATAAGCGGTGAGAAAAACAATTGCGGGCATCTGGTCAGGATCAAGCATACTTACCATTTCAAGACCGCTAATCCGGGGCATCTGAATATCCAGAAAGACAACATCTGGTTTCTGTTTGTGGATAGACGGAATGGCTTCCAGCGCATTGCTGCATTCACCAATGATTTCCAGATCATCATAGCCTTCGAGAAGGCTGCGTAACTCTTCTCTGGCGGGCAATTCATCATCAACAATTATAACGCGTAACATTATTCATTCGACCTTAGCAAAGGGCAGTTTAATACTGATGCGGGTGATAACATCCGGTATACAGTGAACCTGAATGCCAAACCGTTCGCCGTAATGTGCTTTTATCCGGCGATCAACCAGATTCATCCCCAGACCATTACAATTCTCATTTTTATCTGGTAACGCAGGCATATTAAATAAACCTGCATCATCCTCGACTGACAACAACCAATGACCATGCTCCTGTTGGCCGGAAATCGTCACTGTACCGCCATTCATCGAATGGGATATGCCATGCTTTATCGCATTTTCCACAAGAGGCTGCAGTGAGAAAGCTGGCAATTTCTGGTTTAGTAACAGGTCATCGATGTTGAATGCTACTTTTAATCGGTCAGGAAAGCGGGCCAACTCAATTTGTAAATAACTATTTACGTGCTCAAGTTCCTCTTTCAGCGTTACTTCTTCGGCTCCGCGGCGTAGATTTTTCCTGAAAAAGAGCGATAGATGCTGAACTAGCTGGCGGGCATGTTCAGGGTTAGTGCGAATGACAGATGCAAGAGTATTGAGTGCATTAAATAAAAAGTGCGGATTAACCTGTGCATGGAGCAGCTTTATTTCTGATTGCGATAAGAGTTCGCTCTGAGCTGAATATTTTCCGGCCAGGATCTGAGTTGAGAGTAGACGAGCCATGCCTTCCCCCAGTGTTCGGTTCAGGGAGGAAAAAAGTTTGCGCTTAGGCTCATACAATTTAATGGTGCCTATGACCTGATCATTTTCACCCCGCAGGGGGATCACCAGTGTAGAACCGAGCTTGCAACGAGGATCAAGCGTACAGTGATAACGGATCAGGTTGCCATCGGCATACACGACCTCATTATTAGCGATGGCTCGTAATGTATGCGAAGAGGTAATCGGTGAACCTGGCAGATGATGGTCCTCACCGATACCGATAAATGCCAGCAGTTTTTCCCGGTCAGTCAGCGCTACGGCACCTACATTGGTTTCTTCCAGAAGGATTCGAGCTAGCTGGGTACAGTTTTCCTGATTAAAGCCTTTATTAAGAATGCCCATCGAACGCTCAGCAATTTTGAGCGCCCTGGCTGAGAAAGCAACGGAGTATTTTTCGTACATAGCCCGACGATCAAGCAGCATCTGCATCAAAATAGCGGCTCCGAAGCTGTTTGCCAGCATCATAGGCAGAGCAATGTTCTGCACCAGATGCCAGGCCTGATCAAAAGGACGAGCCAGCAGAAGAATAATACCCATCTGCAAAAATTCTGCTGCGAGGGCCACAGTGAACACAATCCAGGGGTTAAACAGCCGTTCTGTTTGCCTCTGTTTCAAATAATAACGATGAACAAGTCCACCCAATACACCTTCTGCTACGGTTGATACCATACAAGCAAAGGAGGTGAAGCCACCTAGGCTGTAACGATGAATACCACCCGTTAGGCCAACGAGAACACCAACGAGAGGTCCGCCAACAATGCCTCCGAGGACGGCCCCGGTGGCGCGGGTATTTGCGATCGAGTTATCAATCCGGAGTCCGAAATAAGTACCCATAATGCAAAAGGCAGAAAAGATCAGATAGCAGAGGATTTTATTCGGTACTCTGATCGTGACTTGCGTAAGTGGTTGGAAAAGAGGTGTTTTACTGAGCAGATAAACAATGACGACATACACACACATTTGCTGAAGCAGTGACACTATCAGGGTGATTTGCTGAAGACTCATGATGCTATTGAATCCATTGTTGTGCCCCATTATGGGGATGACGTATAGCAGTTAACTTTGTAGCCGCTCATTTTTTTACAATAAAGCGCTGGATACATAAGTTTTCTGGTAAAAAACTTGACCAAAACTCAGCACTTCATAGACTTATATATTGTGCCCTTATTCGGGCTCAGGCCAGATTACCCTTGGAAGGATAAGAAGATGAATAACATTCTGAAAATGGCAGCAGTAGCTACGTTTACTCTGACTGCATTAAGCGCTCAAGCTAAATCTGCAGAACCTGCTGTTATTTATGATACAGCGGGCAAATTTGACAAGTCATTCAATGAAGCCGTTTTCCGCGGTGGTGTGGAAGCGTATAAAAAAGAAAAAAACATCACAGTAAAAGAATTTGAGCCACAGAATGAAGCACAGCGTGAACAGGGTTTACGTCGTCTGGCCAGCCGTGGTTTTAGCCCGATTGTAGCTGTAGGTTTCAACTTCTCATCTTCTGTTGAAAAAGTAGCCACTGAGTTCCCGGATATTAAATTCACCATCATTGACTCTGTCGTTGATAAACCAAACGTTCAGTCTGTGGTGTTTAAGGAACATGAAGGTTCGTTCCTGGTTGGTGCTCTGGCTGCTCAGGCATCAAAGACTGGCAAAGTCGGCTTTGTCGGTGGCATGGATATCCCGCTGATTCGTAAGTTTGAATGCGGCTATGAGCAGGGGGCAAAATATGTGAACCCTAAAGCTGAAGTATTCCAGAATATGACCGGTTCTACTCCAGCTGCTTTCTCTGACCCAGCCAAAGGAGCTGAACTGGCCAAGACGCAATTCTCCAAAGGCGCAGACGTTGTTTATGCTGCAGCGGGTGGTACAGGTTTAGGTGTATATCAGGCAGCAAAAGACGCTGGTAAGCTGGCGATCGGTGTTGATGCTAACCAGAATCATCTGCATCCTGGCACTATGCTAACCTCAATGGTGAAGAGTGTGGGTCTGGCGTCATTCCAAAGCTGGGATGAAGCAGCGCAGGGCAAATGGAAAGGTGGTGTGAAGTCATTAGGTTTAGCTGAAAACGGCGTAGACTGGGCTCAGGATGAAAATAATGCCAAGCTGATTACCCCTGAAATGAAAGCCAAAATGGACGAAATCAAGAAAGATATCGTTGCCGGTAAAATCAAAATCCATGATTACATGGCTGATAATACCTGCAAATACTAATATTGATCTGTAGTTTCATTGAAACCGGCTCCCTTTGAGCCGGTTTCTTATATTTATTAACCCGTGTCCCGAGAATTATACTGTGGCGCAATTAGATTCATATGCGTTAGAACTGCAGGGTATTGATAAGCGCTTTGGTGAAGTTCATGCCAATAAGCATATCAACCTGCAGGTTCGTAAAGGCTCGATCCATGGCATCGTTGGGGAAAACGGTGCAGGGAAATCGACATTAATGAGCATCATTTATGGTTTTTATCACGCTGATAACGGTGAGATGAAAGTCAAAGGAGCTCCTTATAAGCCTGGGGGATCGCAGGATGCGATTGCCGCCGGTATCGGCATGGTTCATCAACACTTCATGCTGGTGAATACATTCACAGTATTAGAGAACATTATCCTGGGTGTGGAACAAGGCTGGACATTAGCTCCGAGTCTTTCTGCTGCCAGAAAAAAACTCAAAGAGTTAGCCGAGCAATACGGGCTGGAAGTACCGTTAGATACCCGTATTGAAGATTTACCTGTCGGTTTGCAACAGCGGGTTGAGATCTTAAAAGCGTTGTATCGTGGTGCAGAAATCCTGATCCTTGATGAGCCTACCGGTGTGCTGACACCACAAGAAGCAGAGCATCTGTTTGCTATTCTTGCCAAACTGAAAGAACAAGGTACCACTGTTATTTTGATCACCCACAAGCTCCGCGAGATCATGGCAATTACCGATAACGTATCAGTCATGCGCCGGGGGGAAATGGTTGCTCATGTTACGACAGCTAACACATCTCGAGAGGATCTTGCTGAGTTGATGGTGGGCCGCAAAGTTCGCCTCAAAATTGACAAGCAGGAATCAAAGGCCGGCAATATTCTGTTAAACGTCGATAAACTGCGGTATGTCGATGGCAGCGGTGTTGAACGTGTGAAGTCGGTCTCTTTCAATGTCCGAGCCGGTGAGGTTGTTGGTATCGCTGGTGTATCCGGCAATGGCCAATCCGAATTACTGGAGTTGCTGAGTGGGATCATTAAGCCTGCTTCCGGTTCATTCACTGTTGCGGAACATCAGGTCAGCGCAGATTCGCCCGTTGATGCGGCAATGATGCGTGAGTATGGCATGGGACATGTGCCGGAAGATCGCCACAAAATGGGACTGATCAATAAGTTCTCTGCACAGGATGCATTTGTTCTTGGTTATCACAATCATCCTATGTATAACCGGGGATTGCTGCAGGATAAGAAAGCCATTCTGCAGGACTGTCAGGAAAAAATGGACAAATGGGATGTTCGTCCGGCCAATCCGCAACTCAAAACTGCTAATTTTTCAGGCGGAAATCAGCAGAAATTAGTTATTGCCCGTGAAGTAGAAAAAAATCCGGATGTACTGCTGATCGGGCAACCAACCCGAGGGGTCGACATTGGTGCCATTGAGTTCATCCATAAACAAATTGTTGCCATGCGTGATGCAGGAAAAGCGGTATTGCTGGTTTCTGTAGAATTGGATGAGATTTTATCGCTTTCTGATCGCATTCTTGTGATGTTTGACGGACAAGTGGTGGGCGAAATTTCAGCTGCACAAGCGGATGAAAAAACATTGGGCCTGATGATGGCGAACATCGTTCCGGAACATTTACAGGTAAAACAAGGGGATCATCAATGAGTCAGCAAAGGATCCCGCTTTGGGTCAACGTCGGGTTAATTCCGCTGGTTAATCTGATAATGGCATTTGCCGTTTCCGCATTACTGTTTGCGTATATCGATATTAATCCGTTGGATGCAGTAAAAATCATGTGGGAAGGCGCCTTTGGCTATGCAGAGGGCATTGGTTTTACTCTCTATTATGCGACCGGCTTTATCTTTACTGGGTTAGCTGTTGCCGTCGCTTATCATGCCGGGCTGTTTAATATCGGTGGAGAAGGGCAGGCTTATGTCGGGGGGCTGGGTGTTGGTTTAGTCTGCCTTTTACTGGGAGATACATTGCCTCTTTATCTCTTAATACCATTAGCGATATTGGCGGGTGGTCTCTTTGGTGCAGCATGGGCATTCATTCCAGCTTATCTACAGGCTAAACGTGGTAGTCATATCGTTATCACAACTATTATGTTCAATTTTATCGCTTCCTCATTGATGGCCTACTTACTGGTAGATGTGCTTAAACCTGCTAGCACGATGGCCCCGGAGAGTGCGGTATTTGCTGAAGCCAGCTGGTTGCCTAAACTGCATTCAATGCTGGCGGGCCTGGGCATTGATATGCCGGAAAGCCCAGTCAATATTAGTTTGTTATGGGCGCTGCTGTGTGCGGTATTTGTATGGGGATTCCTGTGGTATACCCGCTGGGGATACCAGGTTCGTTCGGTTGGGGCAAACGCTCATGCGGCGGGTTACGCCGGAATTTCTTATTCCAAAGTTACCATCATGGCGATGGTGATATCCGGTATGCTGGCTGGCTTTTTTGCACTGAATGTCGTTCAGGGTGAACTCCATCAGATCAAGCTGAACTATGTGGAAGGATTTGGCTTTACCGGTATTGCTGTGGCCTTGATGGGGCGTAATCATCCGGTTGGCGTCATTCTGGCGAGTTTATTGTTCGGTTTCCTGTATCAGGGCGGAGCCGAACTGAGCTTTGAATATGGTGTGGATCGCAACATCGTAGTTGTGTTGCAAGGGCTGGTGATTTTGTTCTCTGGTGCACTTGAGCATATGTTCAAGCCGAAACTGGAATCGCTTTATCTGAAATTATCCCGCACGCAGGAGACCGCATAATGTACGAAACCTTGATATTGATGCTGGACTCCACTATCCGTGTTGCTACACCGTTGATCTTTGCCGTCTTGGCGGGTCTGTTCTGTGAGCGCTCAGGTGTAGTGAACATCGGTCTGGAAGGTAACTTGCTGGCAGCTGCATTTGCTGGTGCGGCAACTGCTTCCGTGACCGGCTCTGCTATTGACGGTGTTATGGCTGGTGTGGCTGTATCAATTGCCATGTCATTATTGCATGGCTTTGCCACTATCACGCATCGCGGCGATCAGGTCGTCAGTGGTATGGCCGTTAATATTCTGGCGGCTGGTCTGACAGTAACATTGGGCCGTTACTGGTTTGATCAGGGGGGACAAACTCCGGCGCTGGATGGTGATGCCCGCTTTGCACCACTGCATTTCCCTTTCGAAAAAGAGATGTTTGATGTACCTGTGGTTGGCCAGCTCTATTCTGAACTCCTGAGTGGGCACACAGCTCTGGAATATATCGCATTCCTTGCTGTGCCTGTGGCGTGGTGGGTTCTATACCGCACCCGCTTTGGTTTGCGACTGCGTGCGGTCGGTGAGGCTCCTGCAGCGGTAGATACTGCAGGTATTTCAGTCATTCGTTTGCGTTACAGTGCGATTTTGATCTGCGGCCTGTTAGCCGGATTAGGGGGAACTTATCTCTCTATGGCGCAAACGGCTCAGTTCATTCCAAATATGAGTGCCGGTAAAGGGTATATGGCTTTGGCTGCGCTGGTGTTTGGGAAATGGCGCCCATGGACAGCAATGAGTGCTTGCCTGCTGTTCGGCTTTCTGGATGCACTGGCTATCCGTTTACAGGGCGTTGATATCGGGGGCCATGCTATTCCGGTTCAGTTTATTGAAGCGTTACCGTATATCCTGACAGTTTTCCTGCTGGCTGGATTTATCGGCAAGGCGATTGCGCCGAAAGCCTTGGGTACGGCGTATGTAAAAGAACGGGAATAATCCTTTCTGTTATCTATTTGCATTTATGTAAGAGCAACCAACGGGTTGCTCTTTTTTTCTCTGCTATTTTAGGCTTGCAAAAATAGCTGGGGCTGGTATTTTGTCATCGGAGCTAATGCTAATTCGGAATTATGTCAATACAAGATTAAAATTCAAGATGCAGTGTTGGTGTAAATTTAAGTTTACAGAGTGGTGCCATCATGCAGAAAGATTCACTGAATAATGTTCACATCCAATCAGAAAAGGTTCTCCTGACACCAGAAGAGCTGAAAGCCAAAGTTCCGGTATCAGAAGAAACATTAACGTTCATCGCAGATGCCCGTCGTCAGATTTCGGATATTGTGCATCATAAAGATCATCGTCTATTGGTAATTTGTGGTCCGTGTTCTATCCATGACATGGAAGCAGCGAAAGATTACGCCACTCGTCTGAAAGCGCTGCATGATAAATATTCTGACACTCTGTATATCGTGATGCGTGTATATTTTGAAAAACCACGTACTACAGTTGGCTGGAAAGGCTTCATCAACGATCCGAATATCGATGGTACTTTTGATATTGAACTGGGCTTACAACGCGCTCGAGAGTTGTTGACCTGGCTGGGTGAACTGCGTTTACCGCTGGCAACTGAGGCATTGGATCCTATTAGTCCGCAATATCTGGCCGATTTGTTCAGCTGGTCAGCGATTGGAGCCCGCACTACTGAATCACAAACTCATCGCGAAATGGCCTCTGGGTTGTCTATGCCTGTCGGCTTTAAAAATGGTACTGATGGCAATCTGGATACGGCTATCAATGCACTGAAAGCTGCTTCATCGTCTCACACTTTTATGGGCATTAACCAACAGGGGCAGGTTGCGTTGCTGCAAACCCAGGGTAATCCGGATGGTCATGTGATCCTGCGTGGTGGTAAACAACCAAATTATGATTCGGTGAATGTAGCCATTGCTGAACAAGAGTTAGCTAAAGCAAAACTGCCTGCATGTCTGGTCGTGGATTGCAGTCATGGCAACTCGAATAAAAACCACCGTCTACAGCCTTTGGTTGCGGAAAACGTGGTTCGCCAGATCCAGGATGGTAATAAATCAATCATCGGGATAATGCTGGAGTCTAATATTGGTGAAGGTGCTCAATCCAGCGAGCAACCAAAATGTGATATGGCTTATGGTGTCTCTATCACGGATGCATGTATTGACTGGCATGCAACGGAAAAATTACTGGCAGGCTGCTATGAAGAACTGAAACAGCCTTTGAGAGATCGACTCTAAGCCTGAACACAATGCATAATGTACTCCGGCCTTAAGGCCGGAGTTTTTTTGATGGAAACACACGGATGAATGCAGAACTGAATGCGTTGCGTGATCAAATTGATCTCGTAGACAAGCAACTAATTGATCTTCTGGCTAGACGTCTTAAATTAGTTGCCGGGGTAGGTGAAGTTAAAAGTCGCTATGGAATACCCGTTTATGCTCCTGATCGTGAAGCTGCAATGCTTGCCAGCCGCCGTACAGAAGCCGAAGCTGCAGGCATTCCGGCTGATCTGATTGAAGATGTGTTGCGTCGTGTAATGCGTGAATCATACAGTAGTGAAAATGATTCGGGCTTTAAATGCGTCAACCCGCAACTTCGTAATATTGTTGTGATCGGTGGTCAGGGTCAATTAGGCCGTTTGTTTGTTCAGATGTTTCGGTTATCAGGTTATCAGGTCGATGTTCTGGAAAAAGATGACTGGTCACAGGCTGATACACTGTTAACGCATGCTGGCGTCGTTTTGGTTGCTGTTCCAATTGATATCACATGCCCGATTATTGATCGATTGACTAATTTGCCAGCAGATTGTTTGCTGGTTGATGTCACCAGTATCAAGCAGAAGCCATTACAGCATATGTTGGCTGCTCATACCGGCCCTGTATTGGGGTTACATCCGATGTTCGGCCCTGATGTGTCTAGTCTGGCTAAACAGGTGATTGTATGTTGTGACGGCCGTGGGGCAGATCAATACCAATGGCTGCTACAACAGATGCAAATCTGGGGTGCCCGTTTACACAGTGTGACTGCGAAAGAGCACGATGATGCAATGAGCTTTATTCAGGCTCTTCGTCATTTTACTACCTACGCGTATGGGTACCATTTGTTTGAAGAAAAAGCAGATCTCAAATGCCTGCTGGCTTTAAGCTCACCAATATACAGGCTTGAACTGGCAATGGTTGGACGTCTTTTCGCACAGGATCCTGCCTTATATGCAGATATCATCCTGTCATCAGAACAAAATCTTGCGCTTATCCGGCGCTATCACCAACGCATGGGCGATGCGATCCAGCGTCTTGAGAATGGTGATAAGCAGGCGTTTGTTTCGCATTTTGAAGAAGTAGCTGCCTATTTCGGTGATTATGCCCAGCAGTTCCTGAAAGAAAGTAAACAGCTTCTGGCACAGGCGAGCGATCGTCGGCATCATGAGTAAATGATAAAGGCCAGCAAATTGCTGGCCTTTATCATATCAGAGCTGTTTAACAGGAATATTGTGTTCTCGATAATAGCGGAGAGCGCCAGGGTGCAGCGGTACAGTGAGTCCATTTTGTGCCATATTTACCGGTTGTAGGTTTTTCATGGCCGGATGGCTACGCTCCAGTTGTTGCAGATTCTCCATCGTAGCTTTGACAATCTGATAGGCAGTTTCCTCATCGAGTGAGTCAGTTGTCAGAACAGTCGCTGAGACACCAAACGTATTGATGTCATTATCATTTCCTCGGTATAGACCACCTGGAATTGTCATTTTGTGATATTCAGGATGATTAACTAGAATATTATCAATGACATCTGCTGGCATCGACATTAACCGGGCATCACATGTATTAGTTGCTTCTCGGATAACCCCATTAGGATGTCCGGCTACATATACAAAGGCATCTATCTGACTATCGCAAAGTGCCTGAGCTCGTTCATCAGCATTCATTCCGGATATTTGAGGAAAATCAGCTGGCTTCCAGCTGAATTGCTGCATTAGCAATTCCATTGTTGCATGTTCACCAGAGCCAGCATTCCCGGCATCAATACGCTTGCCGAGTAAATCAGTCAGTTGATTGATATTACCGTCCTGGCGGGTAACAAGTGTGAAAGCTTCTGAATAGAGACTGAACAGCGCCCTTAGCTGAGGCATGGCACCTGCATTTGCGAAAGTACCAGTACCAGAGAAAGCTTGTTGTTGTATATCAGACTGAATGAGTGCAACAGCAGCTGTCTTCGAACGAAGTTTTTCGATATTCGAAACAGAGCCTTCGCTTGTAACAACCGAGCAACGCAGCATATGCTGTTTCTGACTTTTATTCAGTTGGCGGCAAATGGCTCCGCCAGCAGGATAATAAACCCCAGAGACATTCCCGGTCGCAATCGTCAGGTTAACTGGTGAGGCCGCATATACGGTGCTTCCCACGCCAAATGAAAGACATATCCATGTCAATGCATTTGTCAGATATACGCTACAAAAACGCATGCAAGACATAGTTTTCCTGTGGTTAATGTTATGCAAGTGACGAATTATCTCTGTTTTACGCTCGATTCGCTAGGGGTGTCGATTGGATTACGCTTGCCATGCGATCCAACGCCTGCTGTAATAAGATGCGACTGCAGCCAAAATTCAGACGAACAAAATGTTTATCGCCAAACTGAGCTCCGGGTGACAGACCTACACCGCCAGCCTCAAAAGCAGCTATTGGATCATCAAACTGCAGACCGGAAACGTCGATCCAGGCCAGATATGTGGCTTCCAGCTTCGCAATCTTTATTCCTGGTAAATCGCCTAATTTTTGAATCACTAAATCACGGTTTTCGTGTAAATATGCAAGCTGTGCCTGTAACCATTCATCGCCATGTTCATATGCGGCTTCTGCAGCGACTAAGCCAATCAAGTTATTGTCAGCCATTAAACCACGCATTGCCTGCTGTAATTTGAATCGCAGACGGCTGTCAGGAATGATGGCAAAAGAGCTGCAAAGTCCGGCTATGTTGAATGTTTTGCTTGGAGCCATTAAGACAGCACTACGGGCTGCAATTTCAGGTGAAAGTGATGCAAAAGGAATATGTGTAACACCAGGTTCCAACAATAAGTCACAATGGATTTCATCTGAAATCACGACTAGGTTATGCCGGAGCGCGATATCTGCAATTCGTTGCAATTCCTCGCGTGTAAAGACTGTCCCGCCTGGATTATGTGGATTACACAGCAGCAATACATCAGCGGTTAGTGCTAGTTTTTCCAGTTCATCAAAGTCTGGCAACCAGCGATCATTAACTAGCTGCATTGGCAGATGACTGACTGCCCGGTCGTTATATTCCGGCGCGTGAAGAAAAGGATAATAGACCGGTTTGGGTGTGATAACATTCCGTTCCTGACGACACCATGCTTTGATGCCAAAGTTCAGTCCTGGTACAACACCCGGCATGAAAATTAACCATTCTGGATCTATTTTCCAGCCATAACGCTGTTGCATGCGATGGATGATTAGTTCAACAAGGCGGGGAGATGGGCGGCTATAGCCGAATACGCCGTGCTCGACGCGCTGATGCAGAGCATCTATGACACCTTGTGGTGCTTTGAAATCAGTATCAGCTACCCATAATGGAATAATGTCCTGCTCTTTATATTTGTTCCATTTCAGGCTGTTTGTACCACGACGGTCAATTTGCTTATCGAAATCAAACATACTGCATCCCTGTAATTAGTGAGCTATATCAACTTGTTGTCACTCTAGGTTGAATTGATATGGGGTGCAAGGAGAAACAAAAGTAAATGAAACGTTTGTTACCGGCTTTCATGCATAGCACAGTAGAAATGAGTTTCATGGGCGTGACGTTCCTTACAGGACTGGCAATCGCATTTCTCGTCCCTGTTTTGAGTCTGTTTCTCAGCGATGAACTGCATGTCCGGCCATTACTTGTTGGTTTGTTTTTTACGATTAATGCAGTGATGGGGATTATTGTCGGCCAAATATTGGCGAACTACTCAGATAAGATGAAAAGTCGTAAGCCATTGATCATTATTTGTGGCGTTGCAGGGGTCATTGGAAGCTTGTTATATGCTTTTGATCGACATTTTGGTGTATTAGTTAGTCTTGGCATTTTGCTGATGAGTTTTTGCGGTGCAATGACTCCACAGCTTTATGCTCTGGCCCGTGAATATACAGATGCAGAAAACAGAGCGGCTATTACCTTTAGCACAGTAATGCGGGCTCAGTTCTCTTTAGCGTGGGTAATTGGGCCTCCGTTAGCCTTTTTCATTGTTGCTCATTTTGATTTCACCCGGTTATTTTCGGGGGTGGCAATCCTGTATGTTGTATGCGTCATTATTATTGCCCGCTTTCTACCTGAGATCCCGCGTCAGATCGCGCATGTGGGTAAAAACGCTGGCAGTATCTGGCAAAACAGGCGGTTACTTCTACTATTTCTGAGTTCTTTTTTGTTGTGGACATGCAACAGCATGTATTTAATCACTATGCCTCTCTATATCAGTAAGGCATTGCATTGGTCTCAAGGTATGGCTGGTTGGCTAATGGGATTAGCTGCTGGCCTTGAGATCCCTGTGATGTTATTGGCTGGGCGCTATAGTCATCGTATCGGAAACAGAAATTTGATCCTGTTTTCCAGTATGTCTGCGGTACTTTTTTACATGGTTCTGCTCTCGTCGCATCAGCAATGGATACTCTTTGCAGCTCAGATACCTAATGCATTATTTATTGGCATATTGGCAGGAATAGGGATGACCTGTTTTCAGGATTTGATGCCGGGTTTTGCAGGCCAGGCATCAACATTATTCAGTAACAGTATCCGCTGTGGCGGTATAGTCGCCGGTATGCTGGCTGGCACTATTACTGAATGGTTTAATTTCGAGGGGGTATTTGTTTGTGCTTTAGTGCTTTCACTCGCTGCTCTGGTTGCACTCTGGCAGATCAACTCGTTGCAGATGGAGGGCTCAACTCAATAGCTGCTGCTTTTTTATTGTTCTGCCAGTAAGTTGCGGTCAGGGGATGAGATAAACGTAGACATTCCAGCAGGCAATTAGCGCTTGGGCCAAGTCGCTCAGGTGCAGGCACAATAAGATGCGTAAAGAATTTACGCTCATTACCTTCGCGTAAGGTTATCCGGTGTAACTGCTGACGCTGAATAAACCCCTCTACGAGATGTTGCGGCAACCAGGCAAAGCCCATGCCTGTTAGCAAAATTTCGATAGCTTCATGAAAACTGGTGACGGTCCATCGCTGTTCTGCTTTCAGCCATCCAGTCAGTTCCTTTGGATTTTTCGCTGTATCGCGGATCACGATCTGTAGCTGCTGACTCAATTCATCAGAACTGAGTATCCCTTGTTCCAGTGCAAGCGGATGCTGAGGATGACATACAGGTAATAGCGTAACTTCGGCCAGAGGTTCTGCCAAAAAACCTTTAGGTACATGTCCTGAAATGACGATGTCCGCTTTCTGCTCCTGGATAAACTCTATTGTGCCGCTTAAAACGGTGTCATACATCTGCAAATGTGTACCACGGGAGAGAGGATAATAGGTTTGCAAAGCGCGATTGAGCGGGCGGCGAGGGTGGGCTAATTCAATCGCTAAACGAATTTCAGCTTCCCAGCCCTGATGAATATTATGAGCCAGCAGCTCCAGTTCCTGCATGTGCTGATTAAGCAATTTTGCTCTGCGCAGGAACATATCACCCGCATCGGTCAGATAGGCTTTACGACCTCTAACCTCCAGAAGTGCAACGCCAAGTGTCTGTTGTAATTTAGCAATGGCATGATTGAGTGACGACTGACTTTTATTCAGTTTCTCCGCTGCCTGAGCATAACCGCCTTGTTCTACCACTGCTTGAAATATACGCCATTGTTCCAGAGTGCTTTTTGGCCGAAACATCCTGTTGTCTCCACTATTTATTGCTGTCACTGAATCAATCTGCCAGAAATGATTTTACCTGTTGGCCTAACTGCGTAGAATGCAACAGTTTTTGAAATTCAGGAGAGCATGAATGGCCTTTATTTATGATTATGGTTTATTTGCCGCAAAGAGTATCACATTTGTTGTTGTGGTGGCTTTGGGGTTGATCACTATCATATCAGCAATAGCACGACAAAAAGCAAACAAGGGCGAATTGCAACTGACTGATCTTTCAGCAGATTATAAACATAATAAACAACATCTGACTGAGTCATTACTTACGAAAGAGCAACGGAAAGTATTTCTTAAACAGCAAAAAAAAGAAGCTAAAGCACAGAAGAAGCAGGATGCTGAAATTACAAAACCCCGTCTGTTTCTGATCGATTTCAAAGGTGGAATGGATGCTAAAGAAGTTTCCTCATTACGGGAAGAGATCAGTGCTGTAATAAGTATGGCAAAAAGTGACGATGAAGTTCTGGTGCGAGTTGAATCCGGTGGCGGTGTGGTGCACGGCTATGGCCTAGGCGCTTCTCAGTTGCAGCGTCTTCGCGATAAAGGACTGTTCCTCACTGTATCAATCGATAAAGTTGCAGCCAGTGGTGGCTATATGATGGCTTGTGTAGCACAGAAAATTATTGCTGCACCATTTGCTATTGTAGGTTCTATTGGTGTGGTTGTACAAATGCCATACTTTAATCGTTTACTGAAAAAACATGATGTAGATATCGAGCTGCATACCGCTGGTCAGTTTAAACGCACGCTCACAATCTTTGGCGAGAATGATGATAAAGCTCGTGAAAAATTCAAAGCGGAATTAGAGACAGTTCATCAGCAATTTAAACAATTCGTAAGTGAACATCGTCCTCGGATGGACATTGACCAGATCGCAACCGGAGAACATTGGCTGGCTGCTGAGGCGAAAAAATTAGGTTTGGTTGATGAACTTAAAACCAGCGACGATTACCTGCTTTCACAGTTTGAAAATAAACAAGTGATTAAAGTGGCATATCACAATAAAAAAGGTTTGGCAGATCGGTTTTCTAATGCAGCCTCATTAGCTGTAGAGAATGCAATTTATCGGGTGATTGAGACCTGTAAGATTCCATTTTGATGACTGAAACCAGAAAATTTGGGGCTTTAATGTAAATAAAAGTTGATTATCCCTGAAGCTCCAACCATTTTATAAAAAGAAGAAAGTCAGCCTTAGTTAGAGGCGACTGCTAATTTTGCTTAATTTTGCGTGTTAATAAGGAAATCGTCGGTCATATGGGCAAAGCACTGGTTATTGTAGAGTCCCCGGCAAAAGCCAAAACCATCAACAAATATCTGGGTAAAGACTTTGTCGTCAAATCCAGTGTTGGTCATGTGAGAGATCTGCCTACCAGTGGTAGTACATCATCGACAGAAAAAGAAAGTGTTAAAAAAGGCACCAAAGCGAGCCCCGCAGATAAAGCGAAAAAGGAATATTCCTCGCTGGTATCCCGTATGGGGATTGACCCGGAAAACGGCTGGAAAGCTCGTTATGAGGTTCTTCCTGGTAAGGAAAAAGTGGTAGCTGAATTGCGGACTTTGGCGGCACAAGCTGATACCGTCTATCTCGCAACCGACTTGGATAGAGAAGGGGAAGCCATTGCCTGGCACTTGCGCGAGCTTATTGGCGGCGATGAAGCGCGTTTTAAGCGAGTGGTATTTAATGAAATCACCAAAACTGCCATTCAAGACGCGTTTTCTCACTCGGGTGTGCTGAACATTGAGCGGGTGAATGCACAACAATCACGCCGGTTTCTCGACCGTGTTGTTGGCTATATGGTTTCGCCGTTACTTTGGAAAAAAATTGCACGTGGTCTGTCAGCTGGACGAGTGCAATCTGTGGCTGTTCGTCTGATTGTTGAAAAAGAGCGTGAAATTAAGGCATTTGTTCCAGAGGAATACTGGGATATTCATGCCGATACACAAACTGCTGCCCGCGAAGCCTTGCGTTTGCAAGTGACGTCGCATCAGGGCAAATCTTTTGATCCAAAGAATGAACAGCAGGCGATGGCAGCTGTTCAGGCATTGCAGAATGCGGCTTACAAAGTCCGTGATCGAGAAGATAAGCCAACCAGCAGCAAACCTTCTGCACCGTTTATTACTTCTACACTGCAGCAAGCGGCCAGTACTCGTCTTGGTTTCGGTGTGAAGAAAACCATGATGATGGCGCAGCGTTTGTACGAAGCGGGTCACATTACCTATATGCGTACCGATTCTACCAACCTCAGCCAGGAAGCTGTTGCTGCAGTCCGTGAATATATCGGCACACAATTTGGCAGTAAATATCTGCCTAAAGAGCCTTTGGTGTATGGTGCAAAAGCCAATGCACAGGAAGCTCATGAAGCGATTCGGCCATCAAATGTGGAAATAAAAGCGGATGCGCTGAAAGACATGGAAGCGGATGCGGTTCGTCTGTATGACCTCATTTGGCGTCAGTTTGTCGCGTGTCAAATGACTGCTGCACAGTATGACACCAGTACGCTGACCGTAACAGCAGCCGACTTTGAGCTGAAAGCCAAAGGTCGGATCCTGCGCTTTGCCGGTTGGACTAAGGTGTTACCACCGATGGGACGTAAAGGTGACGATATTGAATTGCCTGCCGTGAATGCAGGTGATGTTCTGAAGTTGCTGAAGCTCGATCCGAAACAACATTTTACCAAGCCGCCTGCCCGTTTTACTGAAGCTGCATTGGTTAAAGAGCTTGAGAAACGGGGGATTGGCCGCCCATCTACTTACGCTTCGATCATTTCTACAATACAGGATCGTGGTTATGTAAAAGTGGAAAATCGTCGTTTCTATGCCGAGAAAATGGGTGAGATCGTTACAGATCGTCTGGTGGAAAGCTTCAAAGAGTTGATGAGCTATGACTTCACTGCCCAGATGGAAAATTCGCTGGATAATATCGCTCAAGGCAAACTTGACTGGCATAAGCAATTAGATGAATTCTACGCTGAATTTAAAGCCGACCTGCAAAAAGCAGAAGCCGAAACGGGAGGTATGCGCAGTAACCAGATGGTTCTGACGGATATCGACTGTCCGACGTGTGGACGCAAAATGGGGATCCGCACGGCATCAACCGGCGTATTCCTAGGCTGTTCTGGTTATGCATTACCACCTAAAGAGCGATGCAAACAGACCATCAATCTGGTCCCTGGCGATGAATTTATTGCGGCAGATTCAGAAGATGGTGAAGTTGATGCTCTGCGTGCTATGCATCGTTGCAAGAAATGTGGAACCGCAATGGATTCCTACGTTCTGGATGCAACCCGTAAGATCCATATTTGTGGTAATAACCCTGATTGTGATGGGTATGAGATCGAAACCGGGAATTTCCGCCTGAAAGGCTATGATGGTCCGGTAGTGGAATGTGATCGCTGTGGTTCAGATATGCAGTTGAAAACAGGCCGCTTCGGAAAATTTATGGCTTGTTCTAATGCAGAATGCAAGAATACCCGTAAGATCCTGAAAAATGGTGATGTTGCGCCACCTAAAGAAGACCCGGTTCCGTTACCTGAACTGAAATGCAGCAAATCTGATGCGCATTTTGTATTGCGTGATGGGGCTGCGGGCCTATTTCTGGCGGCTAGTACTTTCCCTAAATCAAGGGAGACGCGTGCTCCATTGGTTGCTGAGTTAGTCAGGTTCAGAGATCGGCTGGCACCTAAGCATCAGTATCTGGCTGATGCGCCTGTAGCAGATCCCCAGGGTAACCCGACCGTCGTTCGCTTTAGCCGAAAGACAAAAGAGCAGTATGTGTCGTCAGAAGTGGATGGAAAAGCAACCGGCTGGGCTGCTTATTACACTAACGGACAGTGGCAAATATCGGCAGGAAAGGCTAAATAATCATCATTTCGGAGTGAAGTGCAGAAATACTAAGCAGTTAGTGTGTTCTGCTGTAAAAAGTATTTTGCCTTCACTCTTGCTCTGCGTATAATGCGCGCCGTTGCCAAGGCAACATGTCTTAAAGCGGGAATAGCTCAGTTGGTAGAGCATAACCTTGCCAAGGTTAGGGTCGCGAGTTCGAGTCTCGTTTCCCGCTCCAAGTATGGCGCGTTAACAAAGCGGTTATGTAG
>SSEX01000024.1 GCA_008015085.1 Tolumonas sp.
CCTGGTAACAATGCGGCAATTGGTGGCCTGAAAGTAGTGACTGAGAATGGCTGGTTTGCAGCACGTCCGAGTGGTACCGAGTCCATTTACAAGATCTACATGGAAAGCTTCAAAGGCGAAGCGCATCTGGATGCTATTCAGCAGGAAGCACAACAGATCGTGTCAGCTGCATTGGCTAAAGCTGGCGTATAATTCCTATTGTTAACGAAAAAGCCCTGATAACTCAGGGCTTTTTGCTATTTACAGTCTCTGCTTTTATTCGTGCTATTAACGTCGATATTCATGACCATGGTTTTGGATCAGTCGTTTCGTTACTTCATGTTGCGGGTTGGCAAATACGTCTCGTGTTAATCCCTGCTCTACAATTTCTCCCTGATGCATGATCAGCACTTTGTCACTGATATGGCGTACCAGCCCCAGATCGTTGGCGACCACGACATAAGACAGGCCTAAACGTTCCTGTAGCTTCAGCAAAAGATTAACGACTTGTGAACGCATCGAGACATCCAGCATAGAGAAGGCTTCATCGGCCACGATAATCTTTGGATCAAGGATCAGTGCGCGCGCGAAGGCGACACGCTGTTTCTGACCCAAAGAGATCATCTGCGGATAAAACAGCGCATGTTCCGGTAAAAGCCCCACCATGCGCAGGGTATCTATGACAGCATTCGCGCGCTCTTCTTCACTGAGATCCGTATTCAGGCGTAAAGGTGCTTCCAGTATCCGGCCAACGCGTAGTTGTGGATTTAATGATGAATTAGGATCCTGAAATATCATGCGGATCAGTTTGCATCGTTTCTGGGTATCTTCAAATTCAATGACTTCACCACTGACCTCAATCTGACCTGAAGTTGGCGGAACTACGCCAGCCAGTATTTTAGCCAAAGTACTTTTTCCTGAACCGGTTTCGCCAACTAGTGCGAGAGTCTCTCCGGGTTCAAGTGTAAAGGAGATATCTTTCAGGACCTGAACCTGCTTGCGGCGAAATAACCCAACGCGGTTAAAAAACGTTTTATTGATACCACTGACTTTTAATAATGGAACGGAGTTCATCGGTTGGTGTCCTCCATATTCAGTGGAAAGTGACAGGAAAATTGATGGCCTTTTGTCTGGGTGACGCCCGGCATGCGAACACACATTTTTTGCGCATAAGGGCATCGTGGCCCAAGGCGGCAGCCGATTGGCAAATGCTGCAGTGGAGGGATTGATCCGGGCAGGGTGGTTAGTAATGATTTATGTGGCAGATCCTGGCTGTAATCCGGTAGCGCATTCAGTAGTGCATCAGTATAAGGGTGATGAGGTGTATTCAGGATCTGTTCCCGCACACCGGTTTCTACCATCTGACCGCAATACATGACGCTGATGGTGTCCGCGAGGTTTGCAATTGCATCAAAGTCGTTACTGATTAATAGAATAGTGGTGTTGTTGACCACGTTGATCTTATCTAGTAACCGCAGGATCTGGGCTTGTGTCGTTGCTTCCATGGAACTGATTGGCTCGTCAGCAATCAGCAATTTGGGTTTGACGGCAATTGCCATCGCAATCATCACTTTCTGGCAGATACCGTCAGATAATTCCAGCGGGTAAGCGTTCATCACTTTATCGTGGTCTTTAACGCCAACCCGGTGCAACAATGCTTTGGCCTGTTTTTTCCGCCAAAAAGGACGTTGCCACCATTTTCCTTCGAAAACACGGTTCGGGATCACTTCCATCAATTGTTCACCAACGGGAATGGATGGATCCAGACAGGAGACGGGTTCCTGAAAAATCATGGCAATGTTGGTTGAAAGGAACCGGCGGCGCTGGCGTGGGCTGAGTTCCAGCAGATTCACATCGCAGATGCGCAAACGATCAGCTGAGACATGCCAGTTGTCTTTGGTAATACCGACCAGTGCTTTGGCTACCAGACTTTTACCAGAACCTGATTCACCAACCAGACCGCGGACTTCACCTTCATTAATAGTGAGACTTATTTTGTCGACAACTTTGACCCGGCCTTGTGAAGTCTCAATTTCAATTGTCAGATTTCGAATATCCAGTAGCGGCATTATTCCAGTCCTTGCTGCAGTGCTTTACGCAGGCCATCGCCCACCATGTTAGTGGCAACTACACTCACAGTGATTGCCAGCCCGGGCAATGCTACGTTCCACGGCGAAATGTAGGCGAGATCGAGACTATCTGCCAGCATGGTTCCCCATTCCGGGAGAGGGGATTGAGCCCCGATACCTAAGAAGCACACTGCACTGATATCTAAAATAGCAGCCGACAGGCCACGGGTGGTTTGCGTTACCAATACATCCAGAATGTTAGGCAGAATCGCGAGTCGCAGAATGCGCCACGGAGTGGAACCGTCAAGACGGACGGCGATGATGTATTCTTTATTGGCAACTTCACGCACCGCATTAAATGAGGCACGGATAAATTGGGGGGTCAATGCGAGTGTGATGGCCAGTAAGGCGTTTTCCAGACTCGCGCCCATAACAGAGACCAGTACGATAGCCAGCAGGAGTGATGGGATAGAAAGTAAAACATCCAGCATATGATAAAGGATGCTGGAGATTAAGCCGTGTTGCATACCCGCGATTACGCCGATACCTGAACCAATCACCATTGCCAGAAAGCAGGCTGCAAGTGCACTGCCGAAGGTCAGTTGAGCTCCATAAAGTAAACGGGAGAGAATATCTCTGCCTAAGTCATCTGTACCCAGAAAATAATGCAGTGAGCCATTACTGTCCCATGATGGAGGTAGCAGTAATGCGTTAGCATTCTGACTGAACGGATCATAGCTTGCGAGGGATGGCCCGAGCAGTGCACAGACAATCAGGAAGGTAAACATCCATAGCCCGGTCATTGCACGGGAATTTCGGCGGAACGTTTGCCATGTCTGTGCTAACGGAGAAGGGATTCGGATCTCTGGATATATTCTAACCTTGCTGGGCATAGATCGCTTTCCTTTTAGCCGGGTAAAACAGCGCTGTCAGCAGTTCTGAAAATACGTTAATAACAATTAAGGTAATGGCAATCACCATCATACATGCCTGTACGGAGTTGAAATCACGGGCGCCGATACTGCTGACTAGCCAGCGGCCTAAACCCGGCCATTCAAACATCTGTTCGGTGATAATAGCGGAGGTTACGATAGTACCGAATTGCATGCTGAGCATAGGAAGTATAGGCGGCAAGGCATTACGCAGGCCGTGAGACATTACGACATGAAATGTGGAATGACCCCGGCTCAATGCTGCTTTGACATAATTCTGGCTTAGTACATCACTCAGTGAATTACGTACCAGTCGTATCACTTCGGTTGTTGTGGCCAATGCCAGCACGCTGGCCGGGAGAATCAGGTGCTGCAGCGCATTCTGCAGTGCTTCCATCCGGTAGGGTTCTGTCGATAACCAGCAATCCAGCAGACTAAAGCCGGTAACTGGTTTGATCTGATACAGCAGGCTTAATTGTCCGGATGAAGGAAACCAACCCCATTGCATGACTAGCGACATGATCAACAGCGAAGCCAGCCAATACACCGGAATGGAAAAACCTAGCAGGCTTAGGTTGGCGATCAGCATATCCGGAAGGCGGTCACGGTAGATCGCAGAAATCACGCCCAGTGCAATACCAACAACCGTAGCAATAATAACGCCTGTCAGTGCTAACCCCAAAGTTGCAGGCAAGTAAGCGATTACACTATCGAACACCGGATCGCCAGTGACGCTGGAAATACCCCATATTCCGGTAAGAAAGTTATGGATGAACTCAAAATAACCGCCAAGTAATGTTGTTGTTTGCTCATCATTGATATTGCGATCCATACCATAAGCCAGCAGGCTCAGGATCAATAAAGTGAAAAATAATAAGCTTAAGCGGCGTAATGTATAAATCAGCATATTTTACTCCCGGTAAGCCTTTTTAAAGGATACGCCACCAGTCGGCGGGATAATAACGTCATGCATATTTTTCCAGTAAGCACTGACAAGCAGTGCATGAGCCAGCGGTATGACTGGTACATATTGATAGATCATTTCCTGACTGCGTTGATATTCAAATATTCGCTGTGATAACCGCTGTGTTGCGAGCGCTTTGTTTAAGTGTGAATCAAATTCATCATTACACCAGGATGAATAATTATTACCGCCATTTTTCAGAGCCTCACAACTTAGCAGTGGCCGAAGGAAGTTATCCGGATCGGCGTTATCGGCTGTCCAGGCCAGCAGCGCCATATCATGTTTGCCCTCCTGCAGTTTGGCTTTCATTACCATCCAGCGGGTTTCAATAATTTGTACATTAATTCCAACCCGGGCCAGATCACCCAGAATCAGTTGCGCTGTTTTAGATGCGTCTGGGTTATAAGCTCTGGCGATAGGCTGCACCCACAGAGTCAGATCTAACCCGTCAGGATAGCCTGATTCTTTCAGTAATTGTTTGGCCTGATCCGGATCGTAATAATATTCGTCCAGGTTTGGATGATGAGCCCAGGATGCCAGTGGCAAAAGGCTGGAGGCGGTTTCACCGGTATCATAAAATACAGCCTGCTGCAGGTTATCTTTGTTGATAGCCATTGCAATAGCCTGCCGGACCCGGACATCACTGAGCGGTTTCTTCTTGGTATTTAGTGCCAGATAAGTCGTGTTCATATTGCTTTGTACATCGACATCGGTGTGCTGGTGATCCCGGATGAAAGGCAATTGACTGGCGGCTGGCGTCGCGATCACCTGGCATTCGCCGGTAAATAATTTTGCCAGTCGTTTAGATGCGCGAGGGGTGTAGTCGAATACCAGCTGTTCCAGTATGGGGGCTTTGTCCCAGTATTCGGGATGTCTTGTTAGTCGTAAATATTCATTAGAACGCAGTTCCTGCACTTTAAATGGGCCGGTTCCAACGGGTAAGTCATCCATATCCTGCATGTCACCATGCTGACGTTGCAGATAATCGCCATATTCCGCTGATAAAATCACTGAGTTATCACTGGCCAGGGTTGCCATAAACGAGGCGTCTGGACGATTCAGAATAAACTGAACCTGGTAATCCGTTACTTTTTTGATGTCTTGCAGAATTTCGGAAAACTGCTGATTATCAAAAAAAGGGTATCGAATTCCTGACACTGCGTGATAAGGGTGTGTTGGGTCAGTTATGCGTTTAAAGCTGAATATGACATCATCGGCATTAAATGGCCGGGTCGGTGTGAACCAGTTGGTATGCTGGAAATGTACATTACGGCGCAGATTGAAGGTGTAAATCAACCCATTGCGGCTGACACTCCAGTTTTCTGCCAGTGCACCATCAAGACGTTGCGTACCAGGATTGATCTCGATCAGCCGGTTATAGACTTGCTGCGATAATGATGCAATAAACGGAGTTGATCCTTGGATCTGCGGATTCAGATGCTGGCTGAAGCTGTCAACGCAGTAAACAGCTCCACTGATTTTGGCTGATTCAACCGGTTTGCAGCCAGTTAGCAGTAAGACTACGGCTGCCAAACAGTGTATTAATGAAAAAGGTTTCATACGATATCCGTGACTGGTAGGCTGGGACATCACCACTATTGGCGTTGACCACATCTAAGTGCTGATTATAACGCGAGTTATTCCAGATCGCTTGTCTGAGATGTCAGGCATAAATATGAAATGAGAAATCAGGAAATCGGAGGTTGCTGTGTTACAGCAGGAACGATGGCTCAGTTTACAACGTAAAGCAGACCTTTTATGGCAGCGTAGCTGGGATCGGCACTTACGGTTAGCAGTGACTGGTCTGACCCGAAGTGGCAAAACTGCTTTTGTCACAGCGTTGATCCATCAACTGGAGCAGGCCGGTTTCAGCGCCCGATTGCCTCATTGGCAAGTGCTGCAACAAGGGCGGCTGCTCGGTATTCAGCAGGTTGTTCAGACGCATCAGCATATCCCTACATTCGGTTATTCTCAGGCACTGACGAAACTCACGTCAAATCCACCTCAATGGCCAGAGCCGACTCAGACTCTGAGTGAAATCAGGCTGGAACTGCGCTTTCGTAGTCAAAATTTGCTGCGCCAGAAAATCGGTCATGACCTGTGTCATCTGTATCTGGATATTGTCGATTATCCGGGGGAGTGGCTGTTGGATCTGCCTTTATTAGATCTCAGCTATGCACAGTGGAGTGAACAGATCCGCGAACAATTGCAATCACCACAACGACGCCGGTTGGCGGAACCATGGCTGAAAGCCGGGATCAACTGGTCAGCAGGGCAGCCTTTTACGCTCTTAGTGGATGAGGTGGCTGCTGTAGCCGATTTATATACTCAATATTTGCATGATTGCCGCCAAAAATTGGGATTGCACAGTATTCAACCCGGACGCTTTGTTTTGCCTGGTGAGTTTGCTGGTGCGCCGATGCTTCAGTTTGTTCCGTGGGTATGGGCTTTGCCTGATAGTACTCCATCACATGACTCTCTTTACGGATTATTCCAGGCACGCTACGAGGCTTATAAAGAACATGTCGTAAGGCAATTCTACCAAAAACACTTTTCCGGGTTTGACAGACAGATTGTGCTGGTGGATTGTCTGCAGCCGCTGAAAATCAGCCAGGAAGCCATCTACGATTTACGGGATACGCTAGGCCAGTTATTGCAAAGTTTTCAGTATGGCAACAGTCATTGGTGGCAACGTTTATTTGCTCCTCGGATCGACAAATTATTATTTGTTGCGAGTAAAGCGGATCATGTGACACCGGAGCAGCATCCGGCTTTGCTGAGTTTATTGCGGGAATTAGTGCATCCGGGGTTGGCCAGAGCCCGCTTTGAGGGGATCTCGCTGGAGTGTATGGCCATGGCTGCAATCAGAGCCAGTGAATACCATCAGGTGGAGTATCAGGGCAAACCGCTGACAGTTCTACACGGAACAAATTTGGCTGGTCATGAGCTGGCACTTTTCCCTGGCATGATCCCATCACGTATTCCTGAACCTGATTTTTGGCAAAACCCGGCGCTAAGATTAACGGATCTACGGCCGCCGAGCTGGAATGGCAAACAGGCCATGCCACATATCAGGCTGGATCAGGTGCTGGAGTATCTGCTGGGGGATAAAATGCAATGACTACAACAAAATCCGAGACGGAAACTACAGCTGCAGTTGAAATCCCGCTGGATTTGCTAAATAGCAAGACCGTAGCTAATAACGTGTTGCCTGTAGAAGTATCTTCCGCGGAATTAAATGAAGAAATTCAATATCCGGATACTTCTTTATCCGATGAACAGGATAAATATTCCGGGAATGCCATCAAGCCTATATCCAGATGGTTCCGTTGGGGGGGCACAGGTGTATTAGCCTTATCGTTGCTGGAGTTCGGTGATTTTATCTATCAGCGCTATTCAGAAAATATCTGGTTGGGTGGTGCGTGGTTGGCTGCTTCCGGCATCGTTTTATTGGGTGTCAGCTCGATACTTTGGCGTGAATTGTCAGTGTTAAGACGGTTGCGCAGCAGCCAGCAATACCGTCAGCAGGCTGAAATGCTGAGAGCTGAAAATCAACACGGCAATGCAGTGGCTTTTTGCCGTGAACTGGCCAGACAGAATCATCTGCATAATTTACCCGGATACCAACATTGGCTCGAACATGTTGAAGCTCACCATGATGACAGTGAGGTGTTGGTGTTATTCAGTCAATTTGTGCTACATCCGCTGGACGAAAAAGCACTGCAGATAGTCATGGCTTCCAGTAGTCAGACTGCATTACTGGTTGCGGCCAGTCCGCTGGCATTGCTGGATATATTGCTGGTGCTGTGGCGTAACCTGAAAATGCTGCGGGATGTTGCATCGGTCTATCAGATCCGGCCTGGGTACTTTGGACAAATCCGGCTTATCCGGCAAATATTGCAAAACATGATATTTGCCGGCGCAACTGAACTGGTCACGGAATTAGGAACTGATTGGTTTAGCAGTGAATTAACATCTAAATTATCCGCCAAACTGGCGCAAGGGCTGGGTAGTGGATTGATGTCAGCCAGGCTGGGTATCAATGCAATCCAACTGTGTCGTCCGGTAGCTTTGCTAAGTCGTGAAAAACCTAAATTATCGCAAATCAGACGAACTCTAATTAAAAAGCTGACTTCAACGGTCAGTCGTTTTTTCACTGAGCGTTCGGCAGACTAAACCGGAGATAACCGGTTTAGTCATATCGTATTGTGTCAGGAAAGCTGTACAGTACAGGGTAATTTGACTTGCATGCATAATCCACCTGAGGTCCGGTTAAATGCGGAGATGGTGCCATTGTGTGCTTCTATCGCTCGTTTAGTGATAGCGAGGCCAAGGCCTTCTCCTGGATTATTATTGCTGCGGAAGAATGGCTCAAAGATCGAATTTAAATCTGTTTCAGCCACACCGGGGCCATCGTCGGCTATGTTGATGACCAGCATTTCCGGAGACTCCTGATGTACACTGATTTCAATGTGACACCCACGACCAGCATGCTGCAGCGCATTGCGGATCAGGTTATCAAACGCCCGTAGCAGAAGTTCGCCACGACTCTGAATGATCACCCCTTCATTGAGCGTATCATCCAGCTGCAGTTCAATCACACTACCGCTGTCCTTAGCTTCAAATTGCGCATCATCGGCCAGCGAGCGCAGTAGTTCAACCAAGTCGAGATAATCTTCTTTGGGCTGAGGAACGCCTGACTCCATTCGTGCCAGCATCAGCACTTCACCGACCAGACTATCCAGTCGATGGCACTCCTGCTCAATGCGTTGCAGCATTTGATCGGTATTTTCCGGCCTTTGGCGCAGTAATCCGATAGCCAGTTGAAGACGAGCTAACGGAGATCGTAAATCATGAGAAACATCATGCAGTAAGCGGCGC
>SSEX01000012.1 GCA_008015085.1 Tolumonas sp.
GACTCAGGTCAACCCTAAAGTAGATATGACATTTGCCCGCGGTCTGCGTGCGATTTTGCGTCAGGATCCGGATGTCGTGATGGTCGGGGAGATCCGCGATCTGGAAACAGCACAAATTGCCGTGCAGGCTTCGCTGACCGGTCATCTGGTATTATCTACTTTGCATACCAACACCGCCATCGGTGCGGTAACCCGTCTGCGGGATATGGGGATCGAGCCTTTCCTGCTTTCTACTTCCCTGTTGGCAGTTCTGGCACAGCGCCTGATAAGAACACTTTGCCCGGCCTGTAAACAACCTTATTCCGTCAGTGAAGAAGAACGCAGGCATTACGATCTACCTGTAGGTGTCAAACAGTTGTTCAAAGCGAAAGGCTGTGAAGCCTGTAATTTCACCGGTTATAAAGGCCGTACCGGTATTCATGAACTTCTGCTTGTAGATGAAACCGTACGAGAAGCCATTCATGCTGGTAGCGGTGAACAGGCTATTGAACGGCTGATCCGTGCTCATACGCCAAGCATCAGGGCTGACGGATTGCAAAAAGTACTCAATGGCGAGACCACGCTGGAAGAAGTACTGCGTGTGACCCGGGAGGATTAATGGCCGCATTCGCATATCAGGCGCTGGATGCCAATGGCCGCCGTAAAGAGGGCATGATTGAGGCCGATTCGCCTCGTCAGGCCCGGCAACTATTACGAGAACAAGGCCTAACCCCGGTTGAGCTGACCGAAGCCAGCGAAAAGGTCAAACAACAGACTCAACGCAAAAGCTGGTTACAACCAAGGGTCAGTACCGCCGAGTTGGCATTATTAACGCGCCAGCTGGCAACCTTAGTTGCAGCCGCCTTACCGGTAGAAGAAGCGCTCAAAGCAGTCGCCCAACAAACCGAAAAAGCAAAAATCAGCACACTGATTGCCGCCGTGCGTTCTAAAGTGCTGGAGGGCCATTCGCTGGCTGATGGCATGTCCGCTTTTCCGTATGTCTTTGATCAGCTTTACCGGGCGATGGTTGCAGCCGGTGAGAAATCCGGTCATCTGGATACGGTGCTGAACCGGCTGGCTGATTACACCGAACAGCGTCAGCAAATGAAAACTAAATTACTGCAAGCGATGATTTATCCAGTCATCCTGACACTGGTCGCCATCAGTGTCATTGCCATCCTGCTGGCAACAGTAGTACCTAAAGTGGTTGAACAGTTTGTTCATATGAAACAGGAGCTACCGTTCAGCACCCGTTTCCTGATGGGAGCCAGCGATATCGTCAGAGATTACGGGCTTTGGGCTGTTTTGCTCATCGCATTATTACTGGTGATATGGCGACAATGGCTGGCTAAACCAGAGAATCAGCGCCGTTATCATGCAATGCTGTTACGCATGCCCGTCATAGGTCGTGTCAGCCGGGGTCTGAATACCGCCCGCTTTGCCAGAACGCTCAGTATCCTCAATAGCAGCGCAGTACCCTTACTGGAAGGAATGAGTATCAGTGGTGAAGTGCTGAGTAACCACGAAGCCAAAATCCGCCTGCAAGCCGCTTCTGAACGGGTACGCGAAGGCAGCAGCCTACGGGCTGCGCTGGAACAAACCAAGTTGTTTCCGCCCATGATGCTGCATATGATCGCATCCGGCGAACGTAGTGGCGAGCTCGACAGTATGCTGGAACGGGCCGCCGACAATCAGGATCGCGAATTTGAAAGTCAGGTCAATATTGCCCTGAGTATCTTTGAGCCGGCTTTAGTTGTGAGCATGGCCGTCGTCGTGCTCTTTATTGTGTTAGCCATTTTACAGCCAATCCTGCAATTGAATAACATGATTGGTCAGTAACCTTTATTTAACGGGAGTTCTCATGCAACAAAAGCAACGCGGTTTTACACTGCTGGAAATCATGGTAGTGATCGTGATTCTGGGTATTCTGGCCAGTCTGGTTGTACCCAATCTGATGGGTAATAAAGATCAGGCAGACCATCAAAAAGCCGTGAGTGATATTGTAGCTTTAGAAAACGCGCTGGATATGTATAAGCTGGATAACACCCGTTATCCGACAACCGATCAGGGCTTAAATGCACTCATCACCAAGCCTGACAGCGACCCGGCGCCTAAAAATTATAAAGACGGTGGTTACATCAAACGCCTGCCCGCAGATCCATGGCAAAACGAATACCAGCTACTCTCTCCCGGTGAACATGGCAGTGTTGACGTTTTTTCGATGGGACCTGACGGACAAGCTGGCACTGACGATGACATTGGCAACTGGAATTTAGATCAGCGGGATAGCAAAGAGTGATGCGTAAAAACATGCGTGGCTTCACGCTGATTGAAATCATGCTGGTAATGGTCATTATTGGTTGTGCGGCCGGTATTGTTATTTTATCTATTCCCGGCGGCCCCAGCCCGAAAATGGGCCGCGATCTGGCAGATGAAAGCCGGCAGCTGGCCGCAACTATTCAGGCCATGAGCGAACAGGCTACACAGCGGGGACAAACCATCGGTTTGCATATCTCCGAACATGGTTATCAGTTTATGATCCGGCAAAGCACACCAGCCCCAGCAGAGTCGCAAATCACTGCCGAGAGCAATACACAACCAGCCGCCGAGCCGGCGCTGGATGCGCCAACCGATTGGGAACATCAGAACTGGCAACCATTTGAAAACGAAAAGCTGCGTACTTCCGGTGAATTCGATGAAAAAGTATCTCTTGCTTTAACTCTGGATGGAATGCAACTGCAAGATGAAGACAATCGCTTAGGCCGTTCACAGCCTCAGTGGTTTGATACTGAAAACCAGTTACAGGCAAAAACACCACAAATTCTGTTACTGCCAAGTGGAGAAATCACTCCGTTCTCACTGACCTTGCAGGAAAAAGAGAGTGATGGAATCCTCTTCCGTCAGATCAATGGGCTGGAAAATGGCCAGATCACCATGCTGGACGCATTACCAGACACCCGTTCCGGAGGAGCGTCTTGAATTGTCGTGGTATGACATTGCTGGAAGTGATGGTGGCCATGGCAATTTTCGCTATTGCCGGTCTGACACTGATGAAAACGGTGAACGAGCAGGTGGTAGCACTAGCAACGTTGGAAGAAAAAACCTTTGCCAGCTGGGTAGCGGATAACCAGCTGGTAACAGTCAGACTCGCCGGCTCATGGCCAAATCTGAGCTGGAACAACGGCACCACTGAAATGGCCGGACACACTTACTACTGGCGCTGGCGCGGTATAGAAACGGCCGATCCTAAATTCAGAGCCGTCGATGTTGAAGTCCGGACAGAAGAAAAAGCCCCTAATCCCCGTGCAACACTGCGCAGTTATGTATCGAAGAACTAGCCGCCTATGCCGAATCTCAGACGTGTGACAGACCGGCAACATGGTTTTACCTTATTAGAAGTTCTGCTGGCATTAGTGATCTTTGCCATGCTGAGTATCAGTGCCTATACGGTATTGCAGGGAGTGATGCGCAACGATGAGGTTTCTCAGGTTAAAATTGCCCGGCTGTCAGAAATGCAGCGTGCTTTTGCGACGCTGACCCGCGATTTTACGCAAATCACTCCCCGCCCCGTGCGACTTAATGGAGAAACCAGCACAACCGTGTTTCAGGCAGAGCGTTTTGGTCTGGAAAGTGACGACTGGTCAACGCTGTTTGTCAGAGCCGGTTGGTTTAATCCAGGCGGTGCATTGCGCCGTTCAGAATTACAGAGAGTCGGCTATCGCCTGCGGCAACAAACACTGGAGCGGCTCACTTATCTCTATCCTGATGCCGTCACAGGCACAACGCCAACGGCCACACCACTGCTCACGCATGTCTCTGCCTTCAGCCTGCGATTTTACAAAAATGGGGAATGGCTGACTCAATGGACTACCTCTACCGAATTGCCGGAAGCCGTAGAAATCACCCTCACACTGGATGATTACGGAGCAATCCGCCGCTTATTCCTGACCACAGGTGCATCAGCCACCACCACCGGGAGCAACTAATGCAACGGCAGCGAGGTATGGCTCTACTGGTAGTGCTTCTGTTACTGGCGGTGATGGTTACCATGGCCAGCAGCATGACACAACGCTTCCGCATGGAGTGGCAACGAACTTATAGCCTGCAAGTACAGCAACAGAATTACTGGTATCTGCTGGGCTCTGAGACTTTGATCGCTAAAATTCTGACTCAGGATTTTAACGATAGTCCGGAAAAAAATTCGCTGGCACAATATTGGGCAACAGAAGGTCAGGTTTTTCCGGTTGAAAACTCCCTGCTACAGGGCGTGATCCGCGACTCACAAGCCTGCTTTAATCTGAATTCGTTAGCGGACGCTAACGACAGTACAGAGGACACCAGCGCCTCCACCACAACCAGTTACCGAGCACAGGTTTTTCAGGATCTGCTGATAACTCTGGAAATAGACGAATATCGCGCCCAGCAAATTACTGCGGCGTTACAGGACTGGCTGGACAGCAACACTACCGCCCGTTCAGCCGGCGCAGAAGACAGTGAATATGAAGCCCTGCAACCCTCTTACCTTCCAGCCAACAACCTGATGCAGGATGTCAGTGAATTACGAGCCGTAAAAGGGGTAGATGCCACGTTGTATCGCCGTTTGCTGCCCTACGTTTGTGTACTTCCGGAGAAAACATTGCAGATCAATGTAAACACTCTGCGCCCACATCAGGCTCCTCTTCTGGCTGCCCTGTTTCTGAATACGCTGAGCACAGAAGAAGCACGCAGTATACTGGAGCAACGCCCGCGCGAAGGCTGGGACAGTGTGGCTGAATTTCTTGAGCTCAATGCACTGAGTAACACCGCCGCCGCCGGCAATAAGGTACAATCGGCACTGACAATAAAAAGCGTCTACTTTCTGGCTACAATGCAGGCCGAAACTGATAGTTACCCAACCCGTCTTATCAGCTTATTTCAGCGGCAGAACAATAATCAGGTGACCGTTATTCGTCGTCATCTGGGAGGAATAGAGTGAACGAGTTTTTACTGATACGACTGGGTTCCCGGCATCAGGATATTATACGCTGGCTGGTTTGGTCTGGCTCACAGCAAGAAGTGATCGCCAGCGGCGAACTGCCTAGTGCAGCACATCTGTCTGAACTGACCGCTCGGGCCGGCAACCGCCCGGTCATCGTACTGGTACCCGGCTGCGATGTGATTTTCCGCGAGCTCACTCTACCCGGTCGTCTGAATGCACAGACAAGCAAAGCACTGCCGTTCATGCTGGAAGATGAGATTGCCAGCGACGCAGAGCAATTACATATCACGATACTGTCGCATCAGAACACTCAGGTACAGATTGCCGCCGTAGAACATCAACAGATGCAGCAGTGGTTGTCGTGGCTGCAGGATGCCGGTCTGAACGCACAGCAGCTGTTACCGGATGTACTGGTGTTGCCACTCCCTGATGCCGATCAGTGGTCAATGTTGCAGCTGGGTGAACAGTGGCTGATCCGTCAATCTGCATGGCAGGGCAGCGTGGTAGATAACTCATGGCTCAGCGTCTGGATGAACAGTTGCCCCGCGTTGCCAGTGCTGCACAGTTCCACCCCCCCACCGCCAGAGCTCACAGCCAGCTGGGC
>SSEX01000136.1 GCA_008015085.1 Tolumonas sp.
ATATACAAAGATCACGCAGCGGAAAACTTGGCCTGCTTGCGACATCTAGCCCTGAACATGCTCAGAGCGGAACCAACCAAGCTCAGTATTGTTGGCAAACAGAAGCGATGCTGGATGAAAACAGAACACTTGGAGAAGGTGCTGATTGCCGGATTATCCGTATCGCTCAAAAACTAGACACTCATGCGTTCGCCCTGTATCATACCCCATGCCTGAGACTGATGCCGCTTACACTCTTATACCTGCCAGATATACTGATTCCGTATCAATTTTCCGAATAATATCTTGCTTTGCTTCCGCCCCTCCGCTCAACCCGAAAAATTAGATATGACTAACGTGAGTTGTACATACAAACTTTGGCTATTTATCTAATCAACAATGTGCAGAATTGCTGCGCCGGGAAGAAAATGTTATGTTATAACATAACACCCACTAAACGGACTAACCATGAAAGTATTATCTTCACTGAAAAGCGCTAAAACCCGCCATCCTGATTGTCAAATAGTTAAACGGCGAGGTAAGGTATTTGTTATCTGTAAAACCAACCCCCGCTTCAAAGCACGTCAGGGTTAAGGTTGATGTGATTGGACTATACTCCCGGAAAATTCGGGAATATAGTCTTTCAATTCTAGGTTCTGCGCATTGCAAACAAACAGATATACGCAAATAGATGTGTTAGTTAAATCGTTAATCCGATTGATGCATCATTAGTGCTTTACCATGCACTAAACAGTCAACAACTTTACAGCGTGCAGCCTTAACCAGGTTCGCAAGAGTCTGACGTGAAACACCCATAACGACAGCAGCATCCTGCTGAAGCATACCCTGTAAATCAACCAGCCGAAGTGCTTCAAACTCATCCGGCGCTAAATCAATTCGTTCAAGCTCACTCATTGGAATACCGTTTGGCTTAAAACAGCTATCCGCTGGTTTACCACAAATATTCCGGGGGATCTTCGGGCGTCCCATAGGCATTCCTTTATAGCATATGCAATAAACAATACCTATTATTGAACAGGAAATCATGAATTAAAACAAGCAGAGCTTATTCCGCCTTTATCCACCACAGCATCCTGTATCTGGAGCGTTTTCCAAAACCCCAGGATCACCTTTGACAGGGAACCCACGTACAACCCATCGCTCGATCCCAAATTTCATGTTTGTGACATTCGTATAGCCATGAAACATTAAAAAATAAGTCGCTTTCAGGCTTCGCACCCCTTTCCGACATGCCAAAATCAACGGTACATCTTTAGGTAACTCCGCAAATCGTGATTCCAATTCACTCATCGGCATAATGATCAGCGACGGCACATCGAATGCTAAAGCGTCGATTTCATCCCGTTCCCTGACATCCACCAGAATGGCTCCATCCTTCAATAATTTTTGTGTCGTAGTGGGGCAAACTTCTTTTGCATCTTCCATATACTTATTTCCCTATGCCTGTATAAACCATTGCTTAATTTTGTCCTTGGATGGAACGCCACCCGCATGAACTACTTTACCGTCAATAACCACGCCCGGTGTTGTTAATACCCCATAACTGACGATGTCTTTTATTGACTCTAATTTTTCAAGTTGGATCTCCACACCGTATTCTTTCGCTACCTCATCAATCAGGCGAGCTGTATTTTTACAGTTTGCACATCCCGGACCTAATACTTTGATATCTCTCATATTTACCTCTATAAAGTCAGTTTCTTCAACAAATTAAGGGCGTTACCCAATTTATTTAAAACTCAAATCACCAGATTAAAGACATAGCCCACAATAACGATGCCTGTGGCCACAACCAGAATAAAAGTAGCGATTAAGCGGATTTTCAGCACCTTCCGCAAAATCACCATTTCAGGAAAAGACAAAGCAATCACACTCATCATAAAAGCCAGCACCGTACCCAAGGCCGCCCCTTTGGCTAACAGCGCCTGAACGATCGGGATAATTCCGGCAGCATTGGTATACATCGGCACACCAATCACCACAGCCAGAGGTACCGACCACCATGCGTCTTTTCCCATGAAAGAGGCCATAAAATCTTCCGGCACATACCCATGAATACCGGCACCGATTGCGATCCCTGCGAGAATATAAGGCCAGACCCGGCCAACTATCTGTCTGACAGAAGCAAAGCCACTTTCCAACCTGTCCGAAAGAGTGAGTTCGTCCGCCTGATAACTAACCTGCATCTTTGGTATCTCTCTGACCCAATCCTCCAGATATTGCTCCATCTGCATACGGCCAATAACCCAACCACTCAGAATCGCGATGAGTAAACCCAGAGCAAGATATAGCAGCGCAATCTTCCAGCCGAATAGCCCGAACAGTAGTGTCAATGCGACTTCATTCACCATTGGTGCTGAGATCAGAAAGGAAAAAGTGACGCCCAGAGGGACACCCGCCTGAACGAAACCAATAAATAACGGCACCGCCGAACAGGAACAAAACGGGGTTACGATCCCTAAACTGGCGGCCATCATGTTGGCAATCACACTCCCTCGATGAGCAAGCAAAGCTCTTGTTCGTTCAGGAGTAAAATAGGAATTTACCATCCCCATCACAAAGACAATTCCGGTTAGCAGCAATAAGACTTTGGGCGTGTCATATAAGAAGAACTGCAATGCTTTACCCAGATGGCTTTCTTTTTCTACAGGAAACCATTGCACCAGATATTCTGAAAATGGCAGTAAAGACTGATACAGGAAATACCACACGGCTCCAGCGATAAGCAGGAAAAATACAGGCTGTTTTGTAATTAGTAACCGGACTTTCGCAATACAACTCATGTTCTGTTTTCTCTTTTACATCATTTGTAAAGAAGACGCAGAACACCGGAAAAGGATGCAGGGAAAACGCCAAGATAATAAAAATTTATTTTCTAAGGCATCCTCTGTTCCTGAATAGAGAAACACTACACTTTAAATAAGAGCGAGATTCGTGGCACTTTATACCATGTCGATTTGGCTGAGGAGGTGTTTATGACTTATTTCATCACCTGCCCTGATTGTCAGCAGGAAGGGCTGGATCCCCGGTATAGCCCCATAGCTTGCATTCATTGTAAAAAAGAATTCACGATTGTGGGGTTTTGCCCTAAATGCCATACGGAACTGAAAAAATTTCAGTGTTGTTCGATAGATTTTTTCTGTAATACCTGTAACGAGCTGATATCTAAGAAACAGATCGACTTTCATGTCAGCGCTGTTTCATCGTTACAGAAGAGATAGCCCATTATTCAGGATCTGATGATCGGGGTATAAAACAGCACACTGCGCCGGAGTCGTCGGTCTTAACCTGGCATTTACTAATCATCTGCTCCCTGAGACGTTTTCTGGCACGCTGTATTCTTGATTTTGTCGCTGGCAATGTCAGCTGGTTTTCTGTTGCATATTGTTGAAGTGAGAGTCCTTGAATATCACAGCGACGGATAATATCGCAGTCATCATCAGAAAGCTCACTCAATACTCTGGGCAAGCATTGGGTTAAATCATCGACTACGGCCTTATCGTCAGTTTCTTCAGAAACCAAGCCCGACTGTTCCGAATCAGCTAATCGGAAGAAGTACTTATCTTTTCGGTACAGATCGACCAAGTGATTTCTGGCTACCTGAAATAGCCAGGCCTTAGGGTTATCTATTTCACAAAAAGCCATTCCCTGCGAAACAGCTTTCAGAAAAATATCATGCAATACATCTGTAGCCAGCTCCGATTCAGCCAGCTGATGTGCCAGCCAGTATCGTAACGGTTCTTCATTCGTTTCCCATGCAGAGAGAATACAAGGAGGTGTTTGTGTTTTCATTCGTATGAATTGTTTTAACTCAAATAACCATGGCGTTCGATCAAATAGTTAACTTGAACCTGTGATTTCAGAGAATTAGGACGAATTCTCTGGATCTCAGATTTGACCTGCCCAGGTTTATAACCAATAGCCAGCATCAGTATTGCTGCCATCATTCCTGTCCGGCCAGAGCCACCATGACAATGAATAACTATAGTCGTTTTGTTATTCAGCAAAGTTATTAAAGCATTCTGTTGCATAGCAAATGCCTGCTCAAACGGTAATTCGGGCGCACAGCTATCACTTACCGGTAAATGAAACCAACTGATACTCAGAGTATCGCACCAATCGGGAATACTCTGTGCTTGACGCTCTGCTAATTCATCTGCAGTCATCATAGTAACCATAGCTTGCGCGCCAGCATCCTTAAGCACCTGCATTGCCTCGGCAACAGAAGTCCCTTTCGTGCCGGGGCATGGCGTAAATATCAGCCGGGAGCCATTATCCAGCGTCAGAATGTCAAACGGATGAGACATCAAAACCACCTCTATCTTTTATCAGATTCATACCAGCATTTACTGCGGTTAACTATTCTGACGACCAGCAACATAACCGGCACTTCAATCAATACGCCAACTACGGTCGCAAGTGCAGCGCCAGAATGAAACCCGAACAAACTAATTGCGGCTGCAACGGCGAGTTCAAAGAAGTTAGAGGCACCAATTAACGCAGACGGACATGCAACCGAATGCTTCTCACCCACTTTCCTATTCAGCCAGTAAGCCAACGCAGAGTTAAAGAAGACCTGGATAAGAATAGGCACAGCCAGCAATGCAATCACCATCGGTTGACTGATAATCGCGTCACCCTGGAATGCAAACAGCAGTACCAGCGTCAGCAACAACGCTGAAATGGACCATGGCTGAATACGATGCATCACAGCATTAAAAGACGCCTCTCCTCTTTTCAGCAACACACGCCGGATGATTTGAGCAATCATCACGGGGATCACAATATAGAGAATAACGGATGTAAAAAGCGTATCCCATGGCACAGTAATGCTGGACACGCCCAGCAGCAATGCCACTATCGGAGCGAAAGCAAACACCATGATCAGGTCGTTAAGCGCAACTTGAGACAACGTGAAATACGGATCACCATTGGTTAAACGGCTCCAGACAAACACCATCGCTGTACAAGGTGCGGCCGCCAATAAAATCAGACCCGCAATATAACTATCAATCTGTTCTGCCGGTAACAAGGGGGCGAAGAAAACCCGGATAAACAACCACCCCAGAAAAGCCATAGAGAATGGTTTAACCAGCCAGTTGATAAACAGAGTCACACCAATACCTTTGATATGATTTTTCACCTGATGCAATGCGGAGAAATCAATTTTCAGCAGCATAGGGATGATCATCACCCAGATCAGCAATCCAACTGGCAGGTTCACTTTGGCAACTTCCATGGCACCAATCGTCTTGAATACATTTGGCAGCCCTTGCCCCAACAAGATCCCAACTACAATACAAATCGCAACCCATGCAGTCAGATAGCGTTCAAAGAAACTCATACTGCTACTCGTTTCTGAGGTGATATCACTTTGTGCAGACATAGCGGAATAATCCTTTATTTCAGGTAAATCAATAGTGAATGAAGAAAGTGGTGCCAAGTGTTCCCGCTAGAAACCTATGCATCTTTTTCTGATGTCATCACGGGGGGTAGTACTGCCGGAGAACAGCAAGACTGCTTGCGGAGCTCCCCACACTCTTCCGGATGACCGGAACAGCATTCTTCAGTCAGATAAGCGATTACACCCAGCATAACGGGAATATTAGCTCGATAACGCTGATACCGGCCTTCCTGTTCTACTGTTGTTAACCCCGCATGTGTCATGGCTTTAAGGTGGAAAGAGAGCTTATTTGGGGCAAGATCCAGCTCTTGCGCCAAATCACCCGCAACCCGGCCATCCAGTCCTGCTTTAACCAGCAACCGATAGATGTCTAACCGAATACCCGATGCCAGCGATTCAAAAATAATAACAGCATTTTCTTTATTCATACTTCAATATTACAAGAAATATTGAAATGATCAACCATCATCCGATAGTTGCCAATTCTGGTCTTTCATCAGGCAAATATCCGTTATTTATCTAGACTTAAATACAGTGGGCTACAGCTGAATAATCTGCCCGAAAGGAGAATACAATGGATAAAACTGATAAAAGCTCAGCCGGCAAGTGCCCCGTGATGCATGGCGGTGCAACCTCTGCAGACATGTCCAATATGGAATGGTGGCCCAAAGCACTAAATCTGGACATCCTGCATCAGCACGATTCCAAAACTAACCCCATGAGTGCAGATTTCAATTATCGGGAAGAAGTTAAGACACTGGATGTTGAAGCACTGAAAAAAGATCTAAAAGCATTAATGACTGATAGTCAGACCTGGTGGCCTGCTGACTGGGGCCATTATGGCGGTCTGATGATCCGCATGGCCTGGCATTCGGCGGGAACATACCGCATAGCCGATGGTCGGGGTGGAGCAGGTACAGGTAATCAGCGTTTCGCTCCGCTCAACTCCTGGCCTGATAACGCTAATCTTGATAAAGCCCGCCGTCTGCTTTGGCCTATCAAGAAAAAATATGGCAACAAACTAAGCTGGGCGGACCTAATCATACTGGCAGGAAACATGGCCTATGAATCAATGGGGTTAAAAACCTTCGGCTTCGCATTTGGCCGGGAGGATATTTGGCACCCGGAAAAAGATATCTACTGGGGATCGGAAAAAGAGTGGCTGGCACCCAGTGGCAGTGCCGGTAGTCGTTATTCCGGCGAACGGGATCTTGAAAACCCGCTAGCAGCCGTCATGATGGGGCTGATTTATGTAAACCCGGAAGGGGTTGACGGTAAACCAGACCCACTAAAAACAGCAAAAGACATGCGGGTAACATTCGCCAGAATGGCAATGAATGACGAAGAAACTGTTGCATTGACCGCAGGCGGCCACACCGTCGGTAAAGCACATGGCAATGGCAATGCTGCTAATCTTGGACCAGCTCCGGAAGGCGCCGGACTCGAAGAGCAAGGGCTTGGCTGGATGAACCATACCAGCCGGGGAATAGGCCGTGATACGGTCACCAGTGGTATTGAAGGTGCATGGACAACACACCCGACACAATGGGATAACGGCTATTTTGATTTGCTCTTTGGTTATGACTGGTGGTTACAGAAGTCGCCAGCCGGTGCATGGCAGTGGGAGCCGGTAAACATCAAAGACGAAGATATGCCTGTTGATGTTGAAGACCCATCGATTCGGCATAAACCCATCATGACCGATGCAGATATGGCATTGAAATTTGATCCGGAATACCGTAAATATGCGGAACGATTCCATAAAGATCCTGCCTATTTTTCCGATGTCTTTGCGAGAGCCTGGTTCAAATTAACTCATCGGGATATGGGGCCTAAATCTCGCTATATTGGCCCGGATGTACCGAAAGAAGATCTGATATGGCAAGATCCAATTCCTGCCGGCAACAGTAATTACGATATGGTTGCAGTTAAGGCTCAGATCCTCACCAGTGGTTTGAGTATCAGTGAACTGGTCACGACAGCATGGGATAGTGCCCGAACCTTCCGTGGTTCAGATAAACGAGGAGGTGCTAATGGCGCCCGAATCCGTCTGACACCACAAAAAGACTGGGAAGGTAACGAACCAGCCCGCCTGAAAAAGGTGCTTGCTGTATTTGAAAAAATTGCTGCTGCCAACAATGCCAGCGTGGCCGACGTGATTGTTCTGGCGGGTAACACGGGAGTTGAGCTTGCAGCTAAGGCGGCAGGTATTGATGTCACTGTTCCTTTCATGCCAGGTCGAGGCGATGCCTCTCAGGAACACACGGATGTGGAGTCATTTGCGGTGCTGGAACCACTGGCAGATGGCTTCCGGAATTGGCTGAAAAAGGACTATGTTGTCAGTGCAGAAGAGTTACTGCTTGATAGAGCTCAGTTAATGCGTTTGACCGCAAAAGAAATGACGGTACTGATCGGCGGTATGCGTATGCTGGGCACAAACTATGGAGGCACACAGCACGGAGTGTTTACCGACCACCCCGGAGCACTGACGAATGACTTTTTTGTTAATCTGACGGATATGGCATATACATGGAAGCCAGCAGGCAAAAATCTGTATGAGCTCCGGGATCGTAAAACCGGCGCTGTTAAATGGACAGCCACACGCGTCGATCTGGTCTTTGGTTCTAATTCCGTGCTACGGGCCTATGCAGAAATCTATGCGCAGGATGACAACAAAGAAAAATTTGTTCATGACTTTGTAGCCGCATGGACAAAGATCATGAATGCAGATCGGTTTGATTAAGACTTGAGGATACCCTGGTGGTCACAATCTAATTGTGGCCACCTTTTTATTTGCGCAAATGCATCGGTCATATTTCCGGATCCCCGATATACTTTAAATGCTCGCGGCTGTTATTAGTGAACAACGTCAATTTCAGTGTGTTTTAATGGTGTAGCGGTCAACTAATACCGATTTTAGCTTACATCTTTGACTGTAAATTGCACAACATTAATAATTTTTGCGGCATACCACCATTTTAACTCGGTTATGCCCCAAAATGAGTTTGGTTAGCCCATATTGTCTCAACTATGTGAGACAAGCTAATACATGTATCCATCACAGCAGATGCCTCAGTTTGACTAAAATCAGAAAAAGCTAAGATCCGTGCAATTTTCAATTGTCATTAATCAGCCTCATCCAGCATTATGAGTTCATATGGAAACACGGAATTATTCCGCATTTCGACTGAGCTACCGCTCTGGCGGTAGCTATGGAAAGACGGAAAACATCGCTAAAACACGATGTTTTAGAACTGATACGAGAATCATTCCGCATAATAAATTGTTAAGTTCTTGAACAGCTCGTTCAGTGTGTAATTCGTAAAAAATATTCTTATTTCATTGGGTTCTCTATAACTCAAATATATCCAAAAACTTGATCAACCAATGGCGATAATCACATGGATAATCAACCCATTACTCTCAAGGTTTCTGTTCGTGATGTGCTTTTCGGGCGCAATGTGAAAGTTATTGAACCAACCAATGTATATGGCTGTGAAATTGGCGACGATTCGTTTGTCGGCCCTTTTGTCGAAATCCAAAAGAATGTAACAATCGGCCAACGTACAAAGATCCAGTCTCATACCTTTATTTGTGAATTTGTCACAATTGGCAATGACTGCTTCATTGGCCATGGTGTGATGTTCGCCAATGACTTATTCAAAGACGGTTCCCCTAACGCAGATCCAAATTCATGGGGCAGAACCATTATTGAAGATAATGTCACTATTGGTTCAAATGCCACGATCCTGCCAGTCCAAATTTGCTCTGGAGCTGTTATTGGTGCTGGCGCTGTTGTGACAAAAGATATTACTGTTCCAGGCACTTATTTAGGCAATCCGGCAAGGTTGTCTAGAAAATTCTAAGTGCCTTGGTAGTTCAAAAACTTAACAAAAACTTGGTGTGGGACCTGGACTTCACCCACTTTTTCGGACACGCATTGATAACTAAATCAGAGGTCATCAATGCCCGCTTATACCAATGCTAAACGTATTTTTAAGTACTCTGACGAGTTCAAAATGAAAGCTGTTCAATGGAGTTTCGACCCTCAGCGATCAGTAAAGGATGTCGCTGCTGCACTGGACATTCATCCTTTTATGTTGTCTCGTTGGCGTAAAG
>SSEX01000066.1 GCA_008015085.1 Tolumonas sp.
GTGGAAGACGCCGTACCGATGGCAAAAGCCTTAGCAGCAGGTGGGATCACGGTCTTCGAGATTACCCTGCGCACTGCTGCGGCACTGGATGCCATCCGCGCCATTCGTGCGGCGATGCCGGAAGCCTTGGTGGGTGCCGGTACTATCCTGAATCCAGAGCAGTATGACCAGGCGGTCGTCGCTGGCGCACAATTCATCATCTCTCCGGGTTTTACCGATAAGTTGCTGGCGCATGCGGCGGCCAATGCCGTACCACTGATCCCAGGTGTCAGCACACCGTCCGAGATCATGACTGCACTGGATATGGGTTATACCCATCTGAAATTCTTCCCGGCAGAAGCCAATGGTGGTGCCCCCGCAGTATCGGCAATTTCGGCTCCGCTGGCACAAGTGAAATTCTCCCCGACCGGTGGCATCAGCCCGAAAAATGTCGCGGCTTATCTGGCACTGAAATGTGTCGCTACGGTTGGTGGTTCGTGGATGATCCCTGCTGATAAAGTCAAAGCCGGTGCATGGGATGAAATCACTAAGCGGTCTGCAGAAGCAGTCGCTCTGATGGAAAGCCTGAAAAAATAGGCTCTCAGGTTCTCGGGGCTAAAGATAGCCGGAGGCAATACCACTCCAGACTGAAGACAGTTGTAGGTAATAAATAAGCGGACCGTCGGCGGCAAGGATGCCGCCGCCCGAGCGTCCAGGGATGGATTTACAGCGTGTCCGTGTTTTATTGCCTACAGCTGTCTACTGAACAGAAAATAAAAACCTAAATACTCTGCCCTGCCGACAGCTCAAAACCTAAATCAATCACAGGTTCTGTTAATACTGAACCATTAATCCGCGCTAATAACTGTTCGGCCGCAATCCGGCCTATTGCTTCACGCGGTGTAATCACGCTTGCTAGCTTAGGCACCATCGCCTGACCAATATCATGGCCATGGAAACCCGCGATACCGATCTGCTCAGGGATTTTGATACCCAGCCGTTGGCATTCGAAAATAGCACCCACTGCCAGGTCATCATTGGTACAGATCACCCCGTCCATATCTGGATAGCGTTGACGAGCTTCTTGCAACAGCTTGGCCCCTAGCGAAAAAGAAGAGGCCGCATCTGTCGACATACTGATTGGCTTCAGCCCGTGAGCCTGCATAGCGGCGGCATAACCTTCCATTTTCAGTTTAGTACGCACATCCATCCGGGCACCGAAATAGACAATACGTTGATAGCCTTTCTGCAACATCAGCTCTGTCATCGCATAACAGGCAGCTGCGTTATCAAAACCGACAGCCTGTTCAATAACAGGGGAACGAGAATCCATGATCTCAATGACCGGAATACCCGCCGTCTGGATCATCCGCAACGTACGCTCCGTGTGATAACTTTCTGACAGGATCAGCCCATCCACATGGTACGACAACAGTGATGCGATGCGTTCCTGCTCCACGTCAGAGCTGTAACCATAGTGAGCCAGCATCGTCTGATAACCCGCCGGTTCAGTAATGGCCTCAACCCCGCGGATCACCTCGGCAAATACCTGGTTAGTCAACGAAGGCAGTAAGACACCAATCGCTTTGCTTTTGGCGTTCGACAGCAAGTCAGGAGCCCGGTTGGGGATATACCCCAGTTCATCCAGTGCAACAGCGATTTTTTCCTGTACCGCTGCTGAAACCAGCGCAGGATCTTTCAGATACCGACTGACTGTCATTTTGGTGATGCCAACGCGATCAGCGACATCCTGCAGCGTAGGCCGGCGGGGTTTTGTGCTCATTTTTCTTAAAATCCGGAATTGTTATGTTACTTGTAACATAACAAACTCTGTTATCAGCGACTACGAAATAACGGTTATTCGCCTTCATTTAAACCGAGTTGTTACACATAATTAACAAATTTAAAATAATATGCTTATATTGTGACATTAAGCACAGACACAAAACGGATAATATAATGAGAAAAATTAATAGCCTGATCAGAGCTCTGCTTGATGGCGCCCAGAATATCGGCCTGATGATCATCGCGATTGCCAGTATTTTTGCGATTGGCACAGAAGTCTTTTCAATGATTAGCCTGCAAAAAGTAGCTCTCGCTGACCTACTGCTGATGTTCATCTATCTGGAAGTGCTGGCGATGGTATCGATGTATTTGGAATCCGGGAAAATGCCTATCCGAATTCCGCTTTATATCGCTATTGTCGCGCTGGCGCGTTATCTGATACTGGATATGAAATCGATGGATGCCTGGCAGTTAGTCGGGGTTTCTGCCAGTGCGTTTCTACTGGCATTGACCGTTCTGGCAATCAGATATGGTCATTTACGTTTTCCTTATGAATCAGATACCAAAGACAAACATTCTGAGATCTGAGTCTGAATTTATTACCGGCAACCTGAATAATTCTCAATTCTGGTTGCCCCCTCCTTCCGTTAATTGATAGGTTAAACCAATCAAAACATTCCATATTTTCAATTGGATATGCGGCCGGTTTAACCCTATTCTGAATACATAGCACGGGCAATCGCCCGCTACTGGTTCAGATTTTCAAATACAATCAAGGAGCGCAACATGTCACATCAACCTATTGATATCGGTATTGAAGAAAAAGACCGTCTGGAAATTGCTGCAGGCCTTTCCCGCTTTCTGGCTGACAGCTATACCTTGTATCTGAAAACCCATTACTACCACTGGAACGTCACCGGCCCGATGTTCAATACATTGCACCTGATGTTTGAAACTCAATATACCGAGTTATCACTGGCCGTCGATCTCATCGCAGAACGTATTCGTGCACTGGGTGTATTTGCACTGGGCACCTATAAAGAATTTGCCAAACTGACGGTGATCCCGGAAGACGATGGAGTACCGAAAGCCCAAGAGATGATCAAAAATCTGGTCGCAGGCCAAGAAGCCGTAGTACGCACAGCCCGTTCGCTGTTCCCTCTCATTGAAAAAGCAGGTGATGATGCATCAGCAGATATGCTGACACAACGTATCCAGTTACACGAAAAAACTGCATGGATGCTGCGTAGTCTGCTGGAATAAAACGGCATATATTGATCCGGCCTGAATAACCCGATTCAACAGGAGTATTAATGAATCAAGCAATCTGGGCCGGACTACTGGCCAGTTTTGTAGCTGGTGGTATTGGTACTGCCGCAGGTGCCAGCGGTGTTTTTGTCTTCCGTCAGCTATCTGCCAGAATGGAAGATGCCTTACTGAGTGTTGCAGCGGGGATCATGCTGGCTGCAACCTTCTTTTCTTTACTGTTACCAGCACTGGAACATGCTGAAGCATTAACACATTCCACCTTTGCAGGCGTATTACTGGTTAGTAGCGGTATTTTATTGGGCGCAATCGGGCTCTGGTTGTTACACCAGCATCTGCCACATGAACATTTCATTATGGGTAACGATAATGAAATGGCCTCCAAAATGCGTAAGATCTGGCTGTTTATCATGGCGATTACACTGCATAACTTTCCGGAAGGAATGGCCGTCGGTGTTGCCTTTGCCGGCAGCAATTCCGCTAACGGAATTTCTCTCGCAACCGGTATCGGCCTGCAGAATTTACCGGAAGGTCTCGCTGTTGCCGCATCTTTATTGGCCATCAATTACAGCCGATTTAATGCCTTTGTGATCGCTGCTCTCACAGGTCTGGTTGAACCGGTTGGAGGTTTGATTGGTGCCTCACTGGGTAGTGTTTCTGTTGCCATGCTGCCTTGCATGCTGGGTCTCGCAGCTGGCGCCATGCTGTTTGTGATCAGCCATGAAATCATTCCCGAAACCCATCGCCGCGGCTATGAACATTTAGCAACGTTCTCACTGATAGCCGGTTTTATTATCATGATGCTGCTGGATGCTACTTTGGGTTGAAGCTGCAAACTGGCACAGATCACGCAGGAGCTCTGTGAAATCATGTGCCAGCCCCTTATTCTCTGATCACTCATGTCAGTTTTGCTTCATTTTTACCGGAAACTGACAATGTTCAGCGCTGGCCATTCCTGTTTATTTATTATCCGAGGAATGATCTTATGCCCTGCAGTTGTAAACAAAAAAAAGAGACAAAATCGACCAGCACCACTGACCGTTATATCTCGTTTGATGGCATTGATTGTGATGGTAATGCCCGGATTTTGATGTCTTATATCCGGCGTCATATCGATACTCCAGAGAAAACCAACAAGTTCTGGGAATATTTCAAGCAAAAAGCGGAAGGTGGTAGCGGCCCTAAACCCGATGATCTGTTTCTGATCCACAGTAACTTAAATCAGATCAGAGAACTGTTTGAGTTGTATGAAGATGAAGAAGCACTGGCGCTGCTAGATTTGGTCGAAATTGAGTGTTGCTGAAAAGACAGAGCCCCTTCATCAGGGGCTCTGTAACATCATTAATTTTCGCCGTTATACAGCTCTAAATCTGCGGTGGCTTCGCTCCATTCACGATCTGCTTTCGCATCGTCGTTACGCAGATTATTCAGATAAGAGAGATAAGTTTCGTTAATGTCCCCGGTGATATATTTGCCGTTGAACACGGATGTTTCAAACTGCTTAATTTCCGGATTACATTCACGAACCGCCGCTTCCAGATCCGCCAGATCCTGATAAATCAGACCATCAGCACGGATCAGCTGGCTGATTTCATCGACTTCACGACCATATGCAATCAGCTCGCTGGCAACCGGCATATCAATACCGTAAACGTTCGGGAAACGAATTTCCGGTGCTGCTGAGGCGAAATAAACCTTCTTCGCACCGGCTTCTCGCGCCATATCAACAATCTGCGCAGAAGTAGTACCACGCACAATGGAATCATCCACCAGCAGTACGTTTTTACCTTTGAATTCAGAAGAGATCGCGTTCAGCTTGTTGCGGACGGATTTCTTACGTTGAGTCTGGCCCGGCATAATGAAGGTACGGCCGATATAACGGTTTTTCACAAAACCCTGACGGTATGGTTTACCCAGGATCTGCGCGATTTCCAGCGCAATATCACAAGAGGTTTCAGGAATCGGGATAACCACGTCAATATCCAGATCCTTCCACTCACGGGCAATTTTCTGCCCCAGTTTCTGGCCCATGTGCACTCGAGCAGCATAGACAGACACTTTATCGATGAAAGAGTCAGGACGGGCAAAATAAACGTATTCAAAAATACACGGGCAGTGATCTGGATTCGCAGCACATTGTTTAGTGAACAGTTCACCAGCAGCAGAGATAAATACCGCTTCACCCGGTTCAACATCACGCATCACCTCAAAGCCCTGCACATCCAGTGCAACACTTTCTGACGCCAGCATATATTCGTAACGACCAGCAATATCTTCTGATTTACGACGGCCTAATACCAGAGGGCGAATACCGTTTGGATCACGGAAAGCAACCAGACCATGACCGATGATCACCGCAACAACAGCATAAGCACCACGGATCTCAGCATGCACACGGCTCACAGCAGCAAAAATGTCGTCAGCTGATAACTCGGTGCCTTCGGTTTTATCCAGCTCATAAGCAAACGTATTCAGCAGCACTTCTGAGTCGGAGGTAGTATTGATATGACGGCGGGTTTGCCTGGTCTGCAGTTCTCGCAGCTCTTTGGCATTGGTCAGGTTACCGTTGTGCGCCAGCGCAATACCAAATGGTGAATTTACATAAAATGGCTGAGCCTCTGCCGCACTGGAACTTCCGGCAGTCGGATACCGCACATGGCCGATACCAATATTGCCTTTCAGACGTTGCATGTGACGTGTTTCAAACACATCTTTAACCAGACCATTGGCTTTACGCTGCTTGAACGTGTTATCGCTGATAGTCACGATCCCTGCGGCGTCCTGCCCGCGGTGCTGTAACACCGTCAGTGAATCATATAAGGCCTGATTGACAGAACTCGTGCCAACAATGCCGACAATACCACACATCTCTTTTCTTCCTCGAAATGCCAATAATCAGTGAGTATTCTCCGGCAAAGCCGGGCGAATTAGCTCATTTATTTAATAAAACTTGATGAGTGTTTCATGAACTCAAAAAACCAGTTCACCACAACACCAAATTCTGGAATGAGTACGGACTGCTTCCACCAGATTGCATCATGTGCACTGGTAAACGTATCCATAAAAAACAGCAACGCGCTGACGATCAAAACGCCACGAATGGCACCGAAACAGATCCCTAATACCCGATCTGTACCGGACAAACCGGTTTTATTAACTAATACGCTGACCACGTAGTTAACTATGGCACCAACGATCAGAGTTGCAACAAACAATGCTGCGATGGCCATGCCATTGCGCACCATGCTATCGGAAACAGAGGTAAAAAATACGGATAAATCGCCAAAGAAACGGCTGGCGACAAAGAATGCGGCAAACCAGGTTACCAGAGAAAGGGCTTCCTTAACGAAACCACGGATCAGACTGATCAGGGATGATAAACCTATCACCGCCATGATTGCGTAATCAATCCAGACCACATGAACTCCCTGTACGTATGAAACTGGCGCGCATTTTAACAGAGAGGAAATGGCATTGCTTGCAAAATAATGGACTGATGAAATCCGCAATAAAATTGTCACAAGAGCCAACTACTATGATTGGCATCACATAATCCAGTCAGGGCTATGAACTGTGAAATCAGAACTGGATGCTATTTTAGCAAACAACCAAATCCAAACGTTATTTCAGCCTATCTTTGATAACCGTCAGAACTGTGTCCTGGGTTATGAAGCATTAAGCCGCGGTCCTTCTGATAGTTTATTACACTCACCGCTGGAACTGTTTCGTCAGGCAGAATGCGAGCATAAAGCGGCGGAGTTGGAATTGTTGTGCATTTCGCTGGCTATGCAGCGCTTTCTTGAACGCCAGCTAAACGGCAAATTATTCCTGAATATTTCACCTTCCGTTTTGCTATCGCTGGGTACTAGACCATTACTTGAAACGGCACAAAATGCGGGCATGTCGCCGTTGCTGATTGTTATTGAATTAACTGAAAACCATCCGGCGGCCTCTGGCGATGACATTATTCGCATCGTGAAATCATTAAAATCGCTCGGCTTTATGGTCGCCATTGATGATCTGGGTGCTGGTAATTCAGGGCTACGCCTCTGGTCTGAATTGAGGCCAGATTTTGTCAAACTCGACATCTATTTTGCTGCCAATATCGATCAGGATGCGACTAAACGTCAGTTCGTCGCCAGTCTCTGCGATCTGGCAGGGAAACTGGGCTGTCATATGATTTTGGAAGGCGTTGAACGAAAAGAGGAATATCTGACAGCCCGTGACATTGGCATTCAGTACTGTCAGGGCTATCTGTTTGGAAAACCAGCACTTCTGCCAGCACAATTTCCGACCGAGTTATTCATTGAAGACAAAACTGAGCAACCCCATTCTACACCACTGCATGATCTGCTGATCTATTTACCCCCTATTCCCCCTGAGACTACAGGTAATGCAGTGATCGAAATGTTCAGACAACAGCCTGAAGTATTGTGTTTTCCGGTAATCAACGAAAATGGAATCCCGCTTGGTATCCTGCATAAACACCATCTGATGGCTCGTTTTGCTGAGCCCTTTGGCCATTCGCTTTATGGCAAAGCATCTGTCCACAAACTCATGGATATCCCGATTACCGTCGATATTAATCAGTCACTGCTGAAAGTCAGTCAACTGCTGGTAGACAATGAAAAGCAGGAGGAGCTGGAATCGTGGTTTCTGATTTGTGAGGGCGGAAAATATAAAGGGCTCGGACGATTGCGAGATCTAATGCGAAAACTCACCCAATACAAATTAACCATGGCCAGGTATGCAAACCCATTGACTCTGCTACCCGGCAATGTGCCTATTCAAAAAGTCATCACCAATGCCCTGAAAGAACAGAAACCTTTTATTCTGGCCTACTGTGATCTGAACGATTTCAAACCCTACAATGATGTCTGCGGCTATGAACGTGGCGATATGATCATTAAACTGGTTGCCCGCCTGCTGCGGCAGTATTTTGGTCTGGCCCACAATTTCATTGGCCACCTTGGCGGTGATGATTTCATTCTGTTACTCAGACAAAACGAGTGGATCTCGCCCATCAAAGCAATGCAGGCTGAATTCCGGCAACAACGACTGCACTATTACCGCAATGTCGATATCCTGAATAACGGGATTTTCGGTAAAGATCGTGATGGCACATCCCGCAAATTTCCGTTGGTTGACCTTTCGATCGGTGTTTTTCCATATACCCCCGACCTGCAATTGACCGCAGCACAGGTACATTCAACTCTGAGCACAGCCAAGATCCGGGCCAAAGGCACTCCGGGACATATTTATTGTCTGGATAATCAGCGATTTGATTTCAGCACCGCGGCTGAATTAGAAGAACTAACCTCAGTGGCTGGATTGTGATTTCTGTTTTGCCTGCTGCAGCATCTCCAGCAGCCGAGGCTGATATTCATGCGCCATCCGTTGACCAATTAGCACAGTTTCATCTTTCAGTAAGGGGGCATACCGCAGATACTTCTGACCACTGGCTGTGCGGAAAAACAAAAGCATGTCATGCATTTCCCGCTCACTGAAATGACTGCGATAAGTCCGGGCCAGCTCAACCCGCATCCGCTCCCAGGTGAGACATTCATCTGACCAGGCCATGACGACTGACTGATAACGGGCCAGCTCCGGCTGCTGACGGATCATCTTATTCAGCACCTGATGATTCAGCAGGTTATATTGCTGCTTGCCACCCATCAGATCCGCCAGTGTTAATGCTATATCTTCTGCCGCCACTGCCGCAAAAGAAAATATACAACAAGACGTGAGTAACAGGCGGCACATCCATTTACGCATCATTATGTCCTGAAAAGTGATCCTGCCTGCCAGCATAGCGCCCCTTAGCGGGCGCGTGAACCCCCGGCTTGTTGCCGTTTGCCTGATGCACTTCCGCCGCCGGATTTTTTACCCGCCGGTGCGGCTTTAGTAGCTGGCTTACCATTCACCGGTTTGGCCAGTACCGGTTTTTTATTCGAACCAGGACGGGCATGCGTCGTTGGCTTAGACTTGCCACCTTCTGCGGAAGATCGTTTCTGCTGATCCATCGGCAGATGACGGGTTAAAGCGATTTGCCCTGATTTTTGCAAAGACTCCAGCCGGCGCTGACGACTTGGCGTTTTGCTCTCTTCAGGGACAAGACAGCCCGGCCCTTTACCAATCAGATGCCCCCAGCCCCGCGCCAGAAACTCTTCGCGCAGTTTGGGCCAGTTGGCCGGATCATGATAACGCAGTACTGCTTTGTGGAAGCGGCGGCGGATTTCGCCTTTCGCCACAAACATCTTCTCTGACTTGTAATCCACCTTATGCAGCGGATCAAGTTCGGTGTAATACATGGTCGTCGCGTTCGCCAGCGGCGACGGATAGAAATTCTGCACCTGATCGAGGCGGAAGCCGTTTTGCTTCAGCCACAATGCCAGATTCACCATGTCCTCATCCGTTGTTCCCGGATGCGCAGAAATAAAATAAGGGATCAGGAACTGCTCTTTACCGGCTTCTTTCGAATACTTATCAAACAGTTCTTTAAATTTATAATACGTTCCCATACCTGGCTTCATCATCTTCGATAACGGGCCTTCTTCAGTATGTTCCGGCGCGATTTTCAGATAACCACCGACATGGTGTTTCACCAATTCGCGGACATAACGCGGATCCTGCACCGCCAGATCGTAACGTACGCCAGAGGCTATCAGGATTTTCTTTATACCTTTCAGATCGCGCGCCTTGCGATACAGTTCAATAGTCGGTGTATGGTCGGTGTCCATGTGCGGGCAAATACTCGGGAACACGCAAGATGCCCGGCGGCAGGTCTCTTCTGCTCGCGGACTCTTACAACGCAATTTGTACATGTTAGCGGTCGGCCCACCCAGATCAGAAATCACGCCGGTAAATCCCGGCACTTTATCGCGGATTTCTTCAATTTCAGTCAGGATCGATTCATGTGAACGGCTCTGGATCTGACGGCCTTCATGTTCAGTGATAGAGCAGAATGAACAGCCACCAAAGCAGCCTCGCATGATATTGACCGATGTCTTGATCATGTCATAGGCAGGGATTTTCGCTCCTTTGTATGCAGGATGCGGCACCCGCTGGAATGGCAAAGCAAAGACCCAATCCATCTCTTCAGTGGTCAGTGGCAACGCTGGCGGGTTCACCCACACCGTTTTATCACCATGCTGCTGCAGCAACGCACGCGCACAACCCGGATTGGTCTCATGATGCAGAATACGGGAAGTATGTGCATACAATACTCGATCTGCTTTCACCTTTTCATAGGAAGGCAGCAGCACATAGGTCTTTTCCCATGGCTTCGGTTTCGGTGGTTGCACCACAACTGCCTTCGGCTTTTCAGGCTCGTCAGTGGCATCTGGCGCGCAGGGAGCCCCTTCCATATAGGGATTCGGGATCGGATCGATATGACCAATCTGATCAATGCGGGAGGAATCCACCCCTTTCCAGCCTGGTAATGGCCCTTTACGCATCACCGCCGTACCGCGGATATCCTGCATTTCTGCAATGGTTTCACCACGCGCAAAACGGTGTGCAATTTCGGTCAGTGGCCGCTCGCCGTTACCGAACACCAGAATATCGGCTTTGGCATCCACCAATACCGAACGGCGAATGGTTTCCGACCAGTAGTCATAGTGGGCAATCCTTCGCAACGAAGCCTCGATCCCGCCAATGACAACAGGAA
>SSEX01000145.1 GCA_008015085.1 Tolumonas sp.
GACGAGCGTCCGGAAGAAGTAACCGAGATGCAGCGTCTGGTTAAAGGTGAAGTTGTTGCGTCAACCTTCGACGAACCAGCAACCCGTCACGTTCAGGTAGCTGAAATGGTTATCGAAAAAGCCAAACGTCTGGTTGCACACAAAAAAGACGTGGTGATCCTGCTCGACTCCATCACCCGTCTGGCTCGTGCATACAACACCGTGATCCCGTCATCCGGTAAAGTACTGACCGGTGGTGTCGATGCGAACGCGCTGCATCGTCCTAAGCGTTTCTTCGGTGCGGCTCGTAACGTAGAAGAAGGTGGTTCTCTGACCATCATCGCTACTGCGCTGATCGATACTGGCTCTAAGATGGATGAAGTTATCTACGAAGAGTTCAAAGGCACTGGTAACATGGAACTGCATCTGTCCCGTAAGATCGCAGAAAAACGAGTTTATCCTGCTATTGATATCACACGTTCTGGTACTCGTCGCGAAGAGCTGCTGACCGCTCAGGATGAACTGCAGAAGATGTGGATCCTGCGTAAGATCGTGCACCCAATGGGTGAAATCGATGCGATGGAATTCCTGATCGATAAACTGGCTCTGACTAAGACCAACGATGAATTCTTTGATGCGATGAAGCGTCAGCAGAAATAATCGGGTTCAGATACCAAATGCAGAAGGGACAGCAATGCTGTCCCTTCTTGTTTTTACTCATTCCTGAGTTTTGCTATTCCCAGTATGGCTGCATGCCAATCCCTCGCTGGCGGATCTGATCCAGCTCAATCAACCGGGGCTTCAGTTCCTGCTGCAACCAGTCATTCAGCTCCTGCTGATGCGGACATCCCATATTATTTGCTGCTTCAAAGATCCACTCAATATGTTCCAGGTCCGAGAGACGACCTAACATATTCAGCCAAGGTAACCGGAAACCTTGCTGCCGCTCTGTATCAAACAACGCGGCAAAACAAACCCCCACTTGCAAGTTGTGTCGCAACAACTCACGTAAACGCTGATAACTGGCATGATCAAGCGACTCCCCCAGACGGGAAAGCGACAGCAGTTCCTGCCAGCTGTTATCCAATGCAACCCCGGCCAGTGAATGAATCGGTTGCACCAATGCCGGGCTATCAGGCACAACTACTTTATGTAATGCCAGCCATGAAGAAAGTTTTAGCAACGTCTGACAATAACGGGCAGAAAGCAGTAACGCTTTCGTCTGCTCGATAGTTGGTAAAGCCGCATCGTGGCGTTCGACCTCACTGGTTAGTTCATGCTGGCATGGTGCATTGCGCAACATCTGGCGATATTCAAACTGCATACGCTGTAAAACCAGCGCCTCATCCAGCCATGAAAACTGTTCCACCAGCCACTGCAGATCCATTTCCCAGTCAACCGGAGTTAATGCTTCATATACCTGGCCATAAAGCAGCCGGGTATGCTGGATCAGTGATATCGCACTACGCAATTGTAATAAGGCACCGATAGATTGCTGTTGCAGATAGAGCTGTTCATGATACTGCCAGTGGCGCAGCGCATAGCGTAAAGCAGCCTGCAACCCATCTCTTGCTGTCATGTCCGACACAACAGGTACAAATCCCATACGTCGAACATCAGGATCAGAACTCAGTCCGGCCAGGCGATAACCGCGTTGTGCTTTAGAAATACTGCCCAGTTGCCAGCCTGGGCGGGTAACCAGTCGTTTTGCCAACTCGAATAAAGGTTCGACCGGGCCATTGATAATTTCCAGTTCAACTTCATTAATCGGTTCACGCTGGCCATTCGCATCGATAAAGCCAATGTCATAGGCCACTTCAATCACAGAGTCTTTTTGCAAAGACACCGTCCAAGTGCGACGATGAAAGTCGGTACGGAATAGTGTCTGCAACGATTGTTGCAGCGCACCGACATCGAGATCTGCCGGCCAAATCTCTTTGGGAAAAGCACGCAGATCCGGCCATGTATCATTCGTCGGTAAGGTATATTCAGGCCGCTGATGCAAACCGCCGATAACCTGTCCGGCCAGTTTGATAGTCTGCTCATGCTGGCCGTTATAGGTACGGATCCGCAAACCACAATCCAGTGCCCGAAGCTGCTGATCTGCGGTATCGAAATAGATGTTCTCCAGCTGCTGATCCTGCTGCTTTATCACTTCCAACACACTTAGTGTCTGTTCCAGATGGGAAAACACATCGTCAGCGACCAGAAATTTTAATTCAACTTCATTGCTCATGCAGGTCTCTCCGGCCAGCTAAGTACAGCATCAGCCACTATTGATTTATTTAGCTTTCAACTCAATTGGTTATAGTGTACTCGTAAATATTGGCTTTCAATATCCTTGCCAGTCTGTCAGCGCATTTAAACTAAAACTTTGCGAGCCAACCCGAAAAATACTGGCTTCAGGTTCAATCCTAAGCAACACAACCCCCGCGGCAACTTCATCACCTTCATGATAATCGCGGCCATTGATGTTGATAGTCCGGTTCGCTGATACAGAAGAATAGACATGCGAACCGTATTTCATCGCAGGAACCTGCTGACTGATCCGGGCTGGTAAGGCCGCCAGCGGAGTGGCATCCTGCGATTCGCTAGCCGGTTCCGAGGTTACCGGAAGATGTTCTGATTGGGCCGTTTCATTGACTGCCTGCATAAACCGCTTTTCCAGCGAATTGCGGGTATCTACAGGTTCTGGGGACGAATCGTCATTTTCAGCTGTTTTATCAACGACCGGAGCTGACTCGGCTGGTGTGTCGGCTATATCACTCTCCGGCACGGCGTAAGGTAATGGTTCAGTAACAAATTCATAATCCGGTTTAACCGGTGTGAACGGAAGCTCAGTCGCCTGAGGCACTTCCACTCGCTGCATTACCGGTTTGTTATTTAATAGATGCCAGCCATAATTCGTTGCGATCCCCAATGCCGCAAAAAGTGGTAAACCTAACCCCCATACCAGCCAATGTGCTCTACCGCTTCTTTCTCCATGCAGCCGTTCTGGCATGAAAAAATGAGCCTGTTCTACCCTTTTCGCCTGACGGGAGGCCGATGTAAGTAATGACATTAGCTGGCTCCTTCCGAATCATCTGATTCATCATTGGTTGCAATCGTCTGCTGTGCAGGAATGCGCCCATTCAAACGAGGCACCGCTTCCCGACTACGAATACTTAAACGCAGTAAAGTCTGTTCACCGGCAACACCATCTGCCGATAAACCTTCCTGTTTCTGGAACTGGCGAACCTTGTTTTCCAACGGTGCATCAAAACGGGTGACTTTATTACGTACCGGCTGGCGTAACGCCTGGCTGACTTTCGTTTCCAGCCACTGAATATCGTCTGCACCACTTCGTTTTGAAATTAGGGTTGTTCCACTCTCTGGCATACGCCAAAGCACGGTGTAATCCTGATCCCAGACTTTATTAAGCCACTCAATTGATACCTTCCAGTGCTGGCTGCCCAGCAGTAAATCGGCCTGATTGTCTGCCACATGTAACAACACCGCATACATTTCCCGACCATTTTCTTCTGCCAGATGGACTACAGCCGGATAATTCAGTTTGGTGACATCCGCCAGCGAGCCCTGGGCCTGGATACACCCTAAATTAGCTCGTATCGCGGAATCGCAGGTAGCTTCATCAATCGCGGTTTCAAATCCCCAGACCCGATATAATTGCTGCATGGCCTGATCTTCATAGGCCGCTTCGTTAGCCGCACGATCAAAACGTTTCAGTAATTTGGCATCTGGCGGTAGTTGTACTGGTACCATCACTTTTTTAATCGGTGGCTGGGGTAAAACCCCCCAGTGCTGCCAGCCGAACCAACCAGCAGATAACACCAGCAGGCAGGAAAATACAAACGCCAGCAATGAACCCAGACCGCCCTCATCACGCACGCCGGTCGCTTCATACGCGGCCTGTGCCAGCAATTTCTGATTGATCCGCTCAGAACCAGCTGCATAAGCGCCCAGCAAGGCACGCTCACAGATCAGATTGATCACCCGCGGGATCCCGCCACTCAGACGATGTAATGCACGGATCGCTGACGGAGTGAAAATGGGCTGCAGACAGCCCGCCACCTGCAAACGAAAGCGGACATAGGAATCCACATCATTCAAATCCAGTGGCAACAGGTGATAGCGTACCGTGATACGTTGCGCCAGCTGACGCAGCAACGGCTGACGTAGCAGTTGTTGTAATTCCGGCTGACCAATCAAGACAATCTGCAACAACTTGGCATCGTCAGTTTCCAGATTGGTGAGCAAGCGCAGTTGTTCCAATACTTCCGGCAGCAGATGCTGTGCTTCATCGATAACCAGCAAGGTTTTTCGCCCTGCCTGATGATTTTTCAACAGGAACTGATGCAAAGTATCAAACAGTGATTTCAGCGTGGCCGGTTGATCATACGGCAGAGAAAATGCCTCACAAACCGATGCCAGCAGATCTTCCGTCGTCAGTGATGGATTCAGGATAAACGCCAGATCCGTATCTTCCGGTAGCTGCTGACGCAGACAACGGGATACCGTCGTTTTACCCGTACCCACTTCCCCTGTCAGCAGCACAAAACCACCGCCATCACGCAGGCCATATAACAGATGTGTCAGAGCTTCAGTATGACGCTCACTCATGTAGAGATATTTAGGATTCGGCGATATCGAGAAAGGGTTATCAGCCAAACCAAAGAACGCTTTATACATATAGTTAGAAGATCCCGTAAATGCTGGTCGCAGAGTAATCTGCAGCACGTCCGAAGTCAAAAGCAGGCTATAATCCGCTTAAGCAAACGGAGGAAAAATAAGTGCAGATATATCTGGTTGGCGGAGCGGTGCGAGACAGTTTATTAGGGCTACCGGTTACTGAACGCGATTATGTCGTGGTGGGTAGTGAAGCTCAGACCTTACTCGATCAAGGGTTTCAGCCCGTCGGCCGCGACTTTCCGGTTTTTCTGCACCCTCAGACTAAAGAGGAATATGCTCTCGCTCGCATTGAACGCAAACAAGGCAAAGGCTACACCGGTTTTGCCTGCTATGCCGCACCCGATGTCACTCTGGAGCAAGATCTGCTGCGCCGGGATCTGACCATCAACGCAATCGCTCAGGATCAAAACGGTCAGTTGCATGATCCCTATGGTGGGATCGATGATCTAAATAACCGGGTATTACGTCATATATCTCCGGCATTCAGTGAAGACCCGCTACGGGTATTGCGGGTAGCCCGTTTTGCAGCCCGTTTCCATCATCTGGGTTTTTATATTGCACCGGAAACACTGGAGCTGATGCGTAAACTCAGTCGCAGCGGAGAATTGAATCACCTGACACCGGAGCGCATCTGGAAAGAGCTGGATAAAGTGCTGGTTGGACGTAATCCGCAGATCTTTTTCGAGATCCTGCATGATTGCGAAGCCTTGAATGTGCTGCTGCCGGAAGTGGATGCCCTGTTCGGCATTCCGGCTCGCCCAGACTGGCATCCGGAAGTAGATACGGGTGTGCATGTCATGATGGCATTACGTGAAGCTAGCCTGCGCAGTAATGATCTGGCGGTACGCTTTGCCACGCTCTGTCACGATCTGGGTAAGGCTCAAACGCCATCACACATTTTACCCAGCCATCATGGGCATGGTGAACGTGGCCTTCCCTTGATCCGGGAACTGTGCAAACGGCTCAGAGTACCCAACGATTGCCGTGATGTAGCACTACTGGTCAGTGAATTACACTCGCAAGTACATACGGCGTTACAGCTACGCCCAGCCACCATGCCAAAGCTATTTGACCGGCTGGATGTCTGGCGCAAACCAGATCGACTCAATCAGTTGCTGCTCAGCTGCCAGGCCGATTTTTATGGCCGCCTTGGCTTTGCAGAACGAGAATACCCAGAGCCAGACTATGTGAGACAAGCCTACGAAGCAGCTGCGGCGGTCGCTGTAAAACCGATCATCGAAGCCGGTTATACCGGTGAGGCAATACGGCTGCAGTTAAGCCGCCGCCGTATCTTTGCGATAAGAGATGTGCATTGTCGCTGGAACGATAAATAATCGCTTATTGCCAGTCAAAAAGTACGGTGCGCAGTGGCTGACGACTGGCATCGTACTCTTTCCACAATTGCGCCAGTGTCATTTCTGCCAGCGGATGACGCCACTCAGGTGCCAATTCAGCAAATGGCCGCAGCACAAAGGCATTGAGTAATATCTCACTGCGCGGCAATTCTACCGGTTGAGTAACCACCTGCTCATCATACGCCAGCAGATCCAGATCCAGTTTGCGGCCTGAAAATTTTTTTGCATCTGCCGGGCGGCCATGCGCAAATTCAATGGCTCGCAGTTGCGCAGCGACTTCAGCCACAGACTGGAGAGTCTCTGCAGCGATGACCAGATTATAAAAAGGCGCTCCTGCAAAGCCGACAGCATCACTCTCGTACACTGTTGAACAGCGGCAATTGGAAAATACCTGCTGCAACGCCTGCCAGCCTGCCCGCAGATAACGCTCCCGTTCGATGTTAGAACCCACACCGATAAATATACGGGCCATTATGCCTCCCGAATGATCTCAACACCGACACCCCGGGCATTCACAACCGCACCCGGTTTGGTCACCCGCACGCGCACCCGCAATACTGGAAACTCACTCAACAGCAGTTGAGCCGTCTGTTCGGCGACAGCCTCAACCAGCCCGATAGGACGCGTACTGATCATATCAGTGACCCGCTTAGACACAGCCGCATAATCCAGCGCCAGCGACATATCGTCCTGCTCACCAGCAGCCTGTGTATCAAAATCCATTTCCAGATCAATAACCAGTTTCTGAGTGATCTGCTTTTCCCACTCATACACACCTATCGTGCAATAAACTTCGAGATGATCGATAAAGACTTTATCCATGTTTTAACCTAATTCTGCTAATCTGGACGGAGGATTGTTGGCATGGATCATACTCCAGCCAGCGCCAATAGAAAAACAGATTCCGCAGCCAACGTCAGGAGACCTATGCTCGCTCTCACTTTCGCTATGACAGGTATAGCCTATCTGCTGGGTTCCGTCAGTAATGCGGTATTAATCAGCCGTTTCTATGCTTTACCCGATCCGCGTGAATATGGATCCCATAATCCGGGAGCCACCAACGTACTGCGTTCCGGCAGGAAAATAGCCGCACTGTTGGTACTGCTGCTGGACATGCTCAAAGGTACTATTCCGGTTTATTTTGCCTGGTATCTGGATATTCCACCCATTTATCTTGGCTTTATTGGTATTGCCGCTTGCCTCGGGCATATGTATCCGCTCTATTTCCAGTTCCGCGGAGGAAAAGGGGTCGCGACCGCACTGGGCACCCTGCTGCCTATCGGCCTCGATATGGGCAGTTTCATGATAGCCACCTGGCTGATTGTTCTCATGCTGACCGGCTATTCCTCGCTGGCGGCTATCAGTGCCGCGTTACTGGCACCGATTTATACCTATTGTCTGAAACCAGAGTACACCTTACCGGTATCCATGCTGTGCGGCTTGATCATCCTACGCCATCATGAAAATATCACCCGACTGCTGCATAACTGTGAACCGCGGATCTGGCCACGACACCCGTTAAAGCGTCACAGCCGCTAACGTTTCCAGATTCCAGCGGGGCTGCACTACAATTTCCAGCCCAGTGGTATGACCCGCTTTCAGACGCTGCATACCAGCAAACGCAATCATCGCACCGTTATCGGTACAGAATTCCGGGCGAGGATAGAACACTTCACCACCCAGCTTGCTCATCAGCTCTGCCAGCTGGCTACGTAACTGCTTGTTCGCACTCACACCACCGGCAATCACCAGACGTTTCAGCCCGGTTTCCTGTAAAGCGCGTTTGCACTTAATCGCCAGTGTATCCACCACGGCAGACTGAAACGCATGCGCAATATCCGCACGGGTTTGATCGTCAGATCCCTGGCTGTGGATCGTATTCGCAGCGAAGGTTTTCAACCCGGAAAAACTGAAGTCCAGTCCAGGACGATCTGTCATCGGCCGCGGGAAGACAAAGCGCCCGGCGGTACCCAGCTCTGCCAGTCTGGACAACGCTGCTCCGCCTGGATAATCCAGCCCCAGTAACTTAGCCGTCTTATCAAACGCTTCACCTGCCGCATCATCTATTGATTCGCCAAGGATCTGATACTGTCCAATACCATCTACCCGTACCAGCAAGGTGTGCCCGCCAGATACAAGCAACGCGATAAAAGGAAACTCCGGAACCCGCTCTTCCAGCATCGGTGCAAGCAGATGACCTTCCATATGATGAACCGGTACAGCTGGTTTATTCCAGGCCATCGCCAGTGAACGCGCAATAGTCGCCCCGACCAGCAACGCACCAACCAGCCCAGGGC
>SSEX01000081.1 GCA_008015085.1 Tolumonas sp.
ATTTCGATGTGTGGCAGCGATGATACGCACGTCAGCCTGGATAGGTTTGGTGCCACCAACACGCTCATAAATGCGTTCTTGCAATACACGCAATAACTTCACCTGCATCGGCATCGGCATATCACCGATTTCATCTAAAAACAGAGTGCCACCTTCTGCCAGCTCAAAACGCCCACGACGGGAGGATATCGCACCGGTAAACGCCCCTTTTTCGTGACCGAATAGTTCACTTTCCAGCAATTCTCCGGGAATTGCTCCGCAGTTAACCGGGACGAATGGGCCGTTAGCACGCGCAGACATCTCATGAATAGCCCGGGCTACCACTTCTTTCCCGGTACCCGATTCACCCAAAATCAATACGTTGGCATCTTTACTGGCAACCTGCTCGATTAATTTGCGTACGCTTTGGATCGCACTGCCTTTACCGACCAGTAACTTCAGTAACGCGGGAGTCTGCTTGCTAGCTTGTAAAGTAGGATGTAACGAACGAAATGACTGACAAAAATGCAGTAACTGAGTTAAAGACTCATACGCATATGGTTGGGATAAACTGCCGATGATATTGCTGTTAGTCAGCTCTGTTGGCTCACAGCTTAAAAAAGGAATAGCAGGATAATGCACAGAAAGATCAGCCAGCGTAGTCGTTTTCAACTCGCCGATGACAACCGCGGAGATCCCTTCTGCGGCAGAAAGATATGCCAGGCAGTCTTCTTCTGCACCGCTCTGCCACTGAATTCTCATAAACGACAGCACAGTCTCTAATTGCTGACGCCGTTCATCATTTGCATCAATCAGCAGCAGATTTTCCATTTGCTCCATACTACATCCTCAACCACCTGATATACCTGTGTATTATATCAGGCGACCGAGCCAGATGCAGAATTGAATGTCAATTTTATGACGAATAGTCAAAAGATCATCAGCAACGGACTCAACGTGTCCGAGGGCAAATCTCATCATCAGTAAAGAAATACTCGATTTCTCTGGCGGCTGATTCAGGAGAGTCAGAACCATGCACTGCATTTTGAGTAACCGATGTTGCATGATCAGCACGGATAGTACCCGCCTGAGCCTTCTCAGGATCAGTGCTGCCAAGCAGCTCACGATGACGGCGGATAGCGTCCTGCCCCTCAAGAACCTGCACAACAATCGGTCCGGAGGTCATAAATTTCAGCAGATTATCGTAGAACGGTTTGCCTTTATGCTCCGCATAAAAACCCGCAGCCTGTTCTTGCGATAAGTGCAGCATTTTGGCGGCAATAATATGTAATCCGGCACATTCAAACCGATGATAAATCTCGCCGATGATATTTTTTGCCACAGCATCCGGCTTGATAATTGAGAAAGTGCGTTCGATAGTCATTGCTATCTCCTTGTATCATCGTAAGTATTTTTCTTAGTAACTAACTTATGATGAAACAGGATGTTCAGCAATTGAAAAATTTCTGTTAATGATAAGTTGATCGAATTTTATGGGGTTTGTTTGTAATAGTGAGAGCTGAAACAGAAAATGACACCGTAGCTGTAATGATACGGTGTCATGCAAGTCATTATGGTAATGAGCGCAACCAGCGGGAAATAGTTCTGACACCATGCCCCTTACCACCAGGTGCCCATAAATCATTCGCGTTTTTCTGGAAGGATGCTGATAAATCCAGATGTACCCAGCCTTTCACATCATCACGCACAAATTTTGACAGGAATGCTGCGGCGGTCGTCGCTCCGGCTGTGCCTTCTGCTGAGGCCACATTACCCAGATCTGCATAGGCAGAGGTGAGTAAGCTGACATGCCATGGCTCTAAAGGTAAAGGCCAGGCTTTTTCATTTTCAGCTTTTGCGCAGGCAACAACAGTCTCTAATTGTTCTTCCTGCAAACTGAAAACAGCATGGTAATCACGACCCAGCGCCATTTTAGCGGCACCCGTCAGGGTAGCAGCATCAAGAATATACGGAGCTCCCGTTGCACTGGCATCCAGCAAACCATCAGCCAGCACCAGACGTCCTTCCGCATCGGTATTCAGCACTTCAACACTGACTCCATTACGGTAAGTCAGAATATCGCCCAGTTTAAAGGCATTACCGCTGACCAGGTTTTCTGCACAGCAGAGCATCAGCTGCACACGATGATTCAGCCCCTGACGAATAGCCAGTGCCAGCGCACCGGCGAGCATTGCGGCTCCGCCCATATCTGATTTCATTGGCAGCATCATGTCTGAACCTTTCAGACTGTAACCACCTGAGTCAAAAGTGATGCCTTTACCCACCAGACACGCAGTGATCGGTGCATCCAAATCGCCGGTCGGGTTGAAATCCAGCTTCAGAAACGCAGGTTCATTCTGACTGCCACGTCCGACATTATAGATACCGGTGTAACCCAGCTCTTTCAGCGCTTCGCCAGACAAAATATGGTAATTCACAAATTCCGGCGCTTGTTTGGCAACAAACTTGGCTGCTTCTGTAGCAAGAACAGTTGGGTATAACGCTTCAGGAGCCGTATTGGTGAGTTCTCTGATCCAGCGCGTGGTATCGAGCAATGCATCCAGCTGTTTCTGCTGCTGCTCATCCATCACCCCAAGATCGAGCTTTTGCTGCCCTCTCGGGTTATAAAACCCTTGCCAGAAAGCATAACGGCGTTCCAAATCCCACTCATCACCAACCAAAGCCAGTTGTTTAATGCCTTGGCCATCTAAGCGACGGGCTGCGCGTTGAATAAGGCGTAACCAGTCACTTGCCGGACCGGTTAAATGAACGAGCACCATCCCCTGATTAAAACTGATTAATGCGTTTTCGCCCCAGCAGGCATCAGCAGGTGCTTCTACCAGAATAACATCCATGGATGCAGTCATGATTTTTCCCAGAATGCTGAAAATACAAATGGAGCCACAGGGTATCACTTCCGGTGATGCTGTGGCTCCATTTTAGGTAATAAAAAATTAATGCTGTTCTGATGCCAGATTGATGGTGTATTTCGGAATTTCCACCGTCAGATCTTCATCCGCCACCCGCGCCTGACAGCTCAGGCGAGATTCAGGCTCCAGCCCCCATGCTTTATCCAGCATGTCATCTTCCAGCTCATCACTTGGCTCCAGCGAGTCGAAACCTTCCCGCACAATACAATGGCAGGTCGTACACGCGCAGGATTTTTCACAAGCATGCTCAATGTTGATACCGTTAGCGAGCGCCACATCCAGAATCGTTTCACCTTCTGCCGCATCGACGACCATGCCATCCGGACACAGTTTTTCATGGGGTAAAAATACAATTTTAGGCATCAATTCACCTCGTCAATCTGATGTCCCTGCAACGCAAGACGAATAGAAGCATCCATACGTCTTGCTGCAAATTCTTTAGTTACTTCATCCAGTGCAGTGATCGCACTCTTGATAGTGTCAGCATCGTCACCCTGTTTCATATCCTGCAGGTGCTGCATAGCCGCATCAATTTGCTGACGTTCTTCTGCAGAAAGGAGTGCATCGCCATCTTTAGCTAAAGCCTGATTCAAACTTTCCAGCACACGATCCGCTTCGACTTTCTGCTCCACCAGCATACGCGCCTGAATGTCTTTTTCTGCAAACTCGACAGATTCACGCAGCATACGCAGCATGTCATCTTCATGCAGACCATAAGACGGTTTTACTTCTATAGCCGCCTGCACACCGGTACTTTTTTCCATCGCACTGACAGATAACAAACCATCAGCATCGACCTGGAATGTTACACGAATATGTGCAGCACCAGCCGCTAACGGAGGAATGCCTCGTAATACAAACTGCGCCAGTGAACGACAATCACTCACCAGCTCACGCTCACCTTGTAAGACGTGGATCATCATGGCCGTCTGACCATCTTTGAACGTAGTGAAATCCTGTGCGCGCGCAGCCGGAATGGTCGTGTTGCGCGGAATAATTTTCTCCACCAGTCCGCCCATGGTCTCCAGCCCCAGAGATAGCGGGATCACGTCCAGCAACAGCATCTCTGATTCTGGCTTGTTGCCAACCAGAATATCCGCCTGAATCGCAGCACCAATAGCAACGACTTTATCCGGATCAATGCTAGTCAGTGGTGTACGGCCAAAGAATTCGCCCACCATTTGACGAACCAGTGGCACACGAGTGGAACCACCTACCATGACCACTTGCAATACTTCGTCTGTCTCAACACCCGCATCTTTCACTGCACGGCGGCATGACATCAGAGTGCGTTTCACTAACGGCGTGATCAGTTCTTCAAATTGTGCGCGATCAACTGAACCCGACCATTCACCAAACTGAAGAGCAACCGAATCGGCATTGCTCAACTTTTGCTTGGTATCACAGGCCAGATCCAACAACTGGCGCTGAATCTGCGGGGAAAATGGTGAAATCAAACCGGCTTGTTCTGCGATCCAATCTGCCAGCAGATGATCAAAATCATCGCCACCCAGCGCGGAATCACCACCGGTTGCCATGACTTCGAACACGCCTTTATGCAGACGAAGAATCGAAATATCAAAGGTACCACCACCCAGATCATAAACTGCAATGACGCCTTCCTGACCGGAGTCAAGACCATAGGCCACTGCAGCTGCGGTCGGTTCATTCAGCAAGCGCAGGACATGCATACCGGCCAGACGCGCCGCATCTTTGGTTGCCTGACGCTGTGCATCGTTGAAATACGCAGGAACGGTAATCACCACGCCATCCAACTCTGCGCCCAAGGCATTGACGGCCCGTTGCTGCAAGGCTTTCAGGATCTCAGCCGAAACCTGAACAGGGTTCACTTCCCCCTGACAAGTATTGATATGCACCAGTCCTTTGTCTGAACCGGAAAACTGGTAAGGCAAACTAGTCTGAGTGATATCCGAGAAGGCTTTGCCCATGAATCGCTTTACAGACTGGATAGTATTGAGCGGATCTTCCGCCGCTGCTTGTTTGGCATCAATGCCAACAACAAGGCTATCAGGAAGATAGCGGACGACAGACGGTAAAATGTCTCTGCCCTGCTCATCTTTCAGGGTTTCAGCAGCGCCACTGCGAACCACTGCAACTAATGAATTTGTGGTGCCTAAATCAATACCCACCGCCCACTTCTGCTGATGCGGTGCCGCACTGAGTCCTGGTTCTGCGATATGCAATAACGCCATAATGAATCTCTAGTCCTCATCAGTATGTAAAGTACATACCTTATCCATTATAAATCAAAGAGTGACTCTTCCAGTTTCTCCAGCTCATCCTGCATTTTCCGGACAAACTTTAATTTGCGTAATGTATCCGCTGCATCTGCATACTGGCACTCCGCAATTTGCTGTTCCAATGACTGATAATAACGCTGAAATTCTTTCTTAACCCGTCCCTGAAAACGAGTAATAGCGGCTTCATCAGGCTGTTTCTGCAAGTCATCCAGCTCTTCACGCCATTCCAGTTGTTCCATCAGAAAGGCCGTATCTTTGACGGTATGCTGTTCATTACGCAGATCAATTCCCTGCAATACAAGCAGATATTCCGCGCAGGATAATGGATTTTTCAACGTGTTGTAGGCGCTGTTTATCTCCACTGTTTTCTGCATGGATTCCAGCTTGATAGCATCTGATTGTGAAGCCACATTATCCGGATGATATTGTTTTTGCAGCTCCCGGTAACGCACCGCCAGCGCAGCGGTATCTATTTTTAATGCAACAGGGATCTGAAATAACTCAAAGTAATTCACGAACAATTCCCTCAGGGAGAAATAAAAAAGGCGCCGTAAATGCGCCTTTTATCATGTAACAGTGCAGTAAGCGAGCCGAATCAGCATGACGCTTCTGACGAATGATCAAACGGTGAAACTTTCACCGCAACCACAGGCATCTTTCACGTTCGGGTTATTGAATTTAAAGCCTTCGTTCAGACCTTCTTTGACAAAATCCAACTGAGTACCATCAAGGTAAGCCATGCTTTTCGCATCAACAATCACCTTCACGCCCTTATCATCAAAGATCGCATCTTCGTCGTTTAGTTCGTCAACAAACTCCAGGACATAAGCCATACCGGAACAGCCTGATGTCTTAACGCCCAGACGAAGTCCCACTCCCTTACCCCGGTTGGCGAGGAAGCGTTTTACGCGTTCAGCTGCTGCATCCGATAATGTAATTGCCATATGTCCTACCTTACTAAACCTTAATTCAAACCTTTTTTCTGCTTGTAATCAGCAATAGCTGCTTTAATGGCATCTTCTGCCAGAATAGAGCAGTGGATCTTCACCGGTGGCAGCGCCAGCTCCTCGGCGATATCCGTATTCTTGATGGCCGCCGCTTCATCCAGCGTTTTGCCTTTTACCCATTCGGTTACCAGCGAACTGGAGGCAATAGCAGAACCACAACCATACGTTTTAAATTTGGCATCTTCAATAACGCCTTCTTCATTCACTTTTAACTGCAGCTTCATTACATCACCGCAGGCCGGCGCTCCAACCATACCGGTCGCAACATTTGGATCATCCTTATCGAAGGAACCAACATTGCGCGGGTGTTCGTAATGATCAATAACTTTTTCACTGTAAGCCATACAATATTCCTCTAACTATCAGTGACTAACCCACTCAACCTTGCTCAGGTCAATCCCTTCTTTGTACATATCCCACAACGGTGACAAATCACGTAATTTACCAATGGAATTACGGATCAGACCAATTGCGTAGTCAATTTCTTCTTCTGTCGTGAAACGGCCAATGCTGAAACGAATTGAACTGTGTGCCAGTTCATCGTTCAAACCCAGAGCACGCAGCACATAAGACGGCTCCAGACTAGCTGATGTACAGGCAGAACCGGAAGATACCGCCAGATCTTTCAGCGCCATCATCAGTGATTCACCTTCCACATAGGCAAAACTGATGTTCAGGTTGCCAGCAACTCGACGATCCATTGAACCATTCACAAAGACTTGTTCAATATCTTTCAAGCCGTTATACAGACGATCGCGCAATGCCTGAACACGCACATTTTCTTCCGCCATTTCCAGCTTAGCCAGACGGAAGGCTTCGCCCATACCTACAATTTGGTGGGTCGGCAGTGTACCTGAACGCATGCCACGTTCATGGCCGCCACCGTGCATCTGTGCTTCCAGACGTACACGCGGCTTACGGCGAACATACAGCGCGCCAATCCCTTTCGGGCCATACACTTTATGCGCAGAGAGTGACAGCAAATCAATCTTCATGGCATCAACGTCGATATCGACTTTGCCAGCACTTTGAGCTGCATCGACATGGAACAGGATCTTACGGGAACGGCATAATTCACCAATAGCAGCCAGATCCTGAATCACACCAATTTCGTTGTTGACGTGCATGATGCTGACCAGAATAGTGTCAGGGCGCATCGCAGCTTCAATTTGCTGCAAGGTAAACAAACCATCAGACTGCGGCTCAAGGTAAGTGACCTCATAACCTTCAGACTCTAAATGACGGCAGGTATCCAGTACTGCTTTATGCTCAGTTTTACTGGTAATGATATGTTTGCCTTGCTTGGCATAGAAATGAGCGACACCTTTGATGGCCAAATTGTTTGATTCGGTAGCACCAGAAGTAAATACGATTTCACGAGGATCAGCGCCGATCAGATCAGCAACATGGTTACGCGCTTCATCAACTGCCTCTTCAGCTTGCCAGCCAAAACGATGAGAACGGGAGGCTGGATTACCAAAATTGCCATCCAACGTTAAACATTGCATCATTTTCTCAGCAACACGAGGATCGACTGGGCAAGTTGCTGAATAATCAAGATAAATAGGGAGTTTCATTATTTACTCCATTAAGCTCTGAATAATCGAATCTGCATTCATCATGGATTTACGCGAAGAGAATGCTGAATTCTGCTGTTTGTTCTGTTGCTCTGCGACTCGTTTAACTTCTGCCTGACGCACCAGCTCTTCGAGTGTAATACTGTTCAGGAAATCACTGATGCGGGTGCTCAGATCACGCCATAAGGAGTGAGTCAGACATTGATCCCCTCCCTGACAGCCACTTTCACCATGGCAACGAGTTGCATCAACCGACTCATTGACTGCTGCAATGATTTTACCGACAGAAATCAGGCTGGCATCAGCACCCAGGCGGTAACCACCACCAGGGCCACGCACACTCGATACCAGACCTTGCTTACGCAGTCGCGCGAAAAGCTGTTCCAGATACGAAAGGGAAATACCCTGCCGTTCTGAAATATCAGCCAGAGGTACCGGCCCCAGCTCAGCATGTAAGGCAACATCCAGCATAGCTGTTACCGCATAGCGTCCTTTAGAAGTCAGTCTCATGGCTTGCACACCTAATCGTTTATGATAGGCTAATCCTGTCATGACCTACTTTTTCAGTCAAGTATTATTTCCTACTAAAACACTCAACTATTTCTTTGCTAATTTCTGCACCGACGTCAGGATCCCACGTAAGATATTCAGCTCATTATTATCCGGACGCAGTCGGGTAAACATACGACGCAGCCGCATCATGACATGCCCCGGATGATCAGAGTGCAAGAATTGGGTTTGACGCAGAGTCTCCTCTAGATGGGAGTAAAACAGCTCCATGGATGCCTGAGGCGGATAGTCATCTTCATCAGCTACCACAGGGATTTCCTGCTGAGCCAGCCATGACATCCGGATCTCATAGCAGAGCGTCTGAACGGCCATCGCCACATTCAATGAACTATAATCAGGATTAGCCGGAATATTGACGTGATAATGACACTGCTGCAGCTCTTCATTGGTCAAGCCGGTACGTTCACGGCCAAATACCAGCGCCACCGTTCCATTGACAGAACCATCAGCCAGTTTCTGCCCGGCTTGACGCGGA
>SSEX01000007.1 GCA_008015085.1 Tolumonas sp.
GACTGGTGGTGTAACTGAGAGTGCCTTGTGCATGGCCACCATTCTTTTTTACAGCCTGTAAGGCACAACGCATAGTGCGCGGATCATTCATCGCATCAAAGACACGGAAGACATCGATCCCCGTTGAAACTGCCCGCTCGACAAAGCGTTCAACTACATCATCCGCGTAATGCCGATAACCCAGCAGGTTTTGTCCACGAAGCAACATCTGATGGCGAGTTTTCGGCATCGCTTTTTTCAGCTGGCGCAAACGATCCCACGGATCTTCCCCAAGGAAACGAATACAAGCATCAAATGTTGCACCCCCCCAGGTTTCTAAAGACCAGTAACCGACTTCATCCAGCATTGCAGCGGCCGGTAACATATCATCAAGGCGTAAACGGGTAGCGAATAATGATTGGTGAGCATCACGAAGAACTACATCAGTAATAGCAACAGGGCGCGGAGTAACAGTCATCATCTATCTCCAACAATCAAGGAAAATCAGGCGTTCAGATCTCAGCCCCGGCGGTGGTGATGAATTGCAGCAGCCAATACCACCTTTATGTGTTCGTTTTCAGCAGACTGGGGGGCGATTTCGCTTGTCACAGCTGGTTTTGTCTCAACGGCAGGCTCAGGGGTAAATCGGATCACCAGATAAGACATAAGTTTGACGGCATAAACCAGGATGATCAGGAACATGTACACGAAACCCATCCCGAACACCATCAGATAAAAACCTTCAAGGAGTAACCCGGATCCAGACATCATTCACCTCAAAATCAAAGAATGAACGCAGACTTAAAGCGGATATGCCCGATTACCGATTCAGCCACCCCGCTACAGTAAGATTAACCATAGCACAACGAACAAGCACAACGGCTATGACTGCATTCGCAAATGTGATGGCCTGCATAATTTTATCCAGATCCGTATAACACCAACCATGAATGGCTATCGAATTAACCGGGTTGGTGATAATTATTTGATTTATAAAATTTTGAGGCATTCCTTATCGCCGGATCTCTCTGCTTTCCTTTTTCCTCTGTCAGGAACTGCCCCAGAAAGCGATACAATTGAATACTCCGTTTACAAAGCCCGAATTAAACATCTACTGATCCTGCACCTCGCTCTATGTCAGCAGCTAATATTATTTAACAGGGCTACCTGATGTAGTAAGCCACTCCCGGCAGAAGAATTTGAAACATTACTGCGGAAAAACCACAACCTGCTGGCCTGAGACCCTCTTTTATTGTTTATGCTCTGCGTACTTGACGTTGTCGCCATAAAAAAACAGCCCCCGCAAGTGCAGGGGCCTGATAACAGCTAACTTCAATGTTAAGGTTCCCAGAATGATTTATTCAGCTCCTCCTGCCGTTGGGACTCCGTTAACCCGATATCGCGCAGATCCTCTGCACTCAGTTGTGCCAGTTGACGACGGGTCTGCCAGTTTTGCTTCCACATCATCAGTAAGTGTTTGATATAAGAGAAACCAGATGGGTCTCGTTCAGGGCGTTGTGCATATTGCGGTATTTTGGCATGCACAAAAGAATGCTTAGTCATAGATACCTCCGCGGCTCGTAGCGTAATGCGAGGGGGATGCGCCAGATACTCCAGCAGCATATGCTATTAATTCTAGCTTATCGCAGAGAATGATATGGGATCTTCACCGCAAATCCTGCACAAAAATCCGGTCTATTGGCGATTACTGCTAAGCCAGAATTTTTTTGATTTGCTTTCATGATCTTCACCAGCGGAAGGCGTAGAATGCGCCAATAGTTATCACCATATGTTAATGGTATTAGTATTTGAGGTGGTTATGATTGCAATACTGGAGGCGAAGCAGGCAGGATTGCTTCGTATTAAAAACTGGCTACCGAATCTGGTCGCCGGGATCATCGTCGGTGTCGTGGCACTCCCCTTAGCCATGGCATTTGCAATTGCCTCAGGAGTCAAACCGGAACAAGGGCTATATACCGCAATGGTGGCAGGTGCAGCCGTATCCATTTTTGGTGGCAGTCGTCTGCAGATTGCCGGACCAACCGGTGCCTTCATTGTTATTCTGGCCGGGATCACCGCAAAATTCGGGGTCAGCGGCCTGCAGCTAGCCACCATCATGGCCGGAATCATCCTGATGCTCATGGGCTTCAGCCGCCTCGGCAGCATCATTAAATTCATTCCAGCACCTGTTATCGTCGGCTTTACCAGCGGGATTGGCGTCATCATCTGGGTCGGACAGTGGAAAGATTTCTTCGGCCTTCCCAGTGTCACGGGTGAGCATTTCCATGAAAAACTGTGGCACCTGATCCAGCAGTTTCCTCATGCCAATCTAACCACCAGTGCTCTCGCATTATCCAGTCTGGCACTGGTGATCTTCGCCCCTAAACTCCCCTATATGAAGAAAGTACCAGGTCCGCTGGTTGCCATGGTGTTTTCTACACTGATAGTCTCTTTTTTCCACCCGCAAGGCGTAGCCACCATTGGCAGTGCTTTCGGCGGAATTCCACAGAAATTACCAGATTTTGCTCTGCCAGAGTTCACCTTCAGTCAGCTGGTTCAGTTGATCGGTCCGGCATTCACTATTGCGATGCTCGGGGCGATTGAATCGCTGCTGTCTGCTGTGGTTGCTGACGGGATGGCAGGTACCAGTCATGACTCCAATCAGGAGTTAATCGGACAAGGTCTGGCAAACATCATTGCACCGCTGTTTGGCGGATTTGCTGCAACCGGCGCTATTGCCCGTACAGCCACCAACATTCGTAATGGCGGGAACAGCCCGCTGGCCGGCATTATTCATTCCGTCGTGTTACTGATGATCCTGCTGTTTCTTGCACCACTGGCTAACAACATTCCACTGTGTGCACTAGCAGCTATCCTGTTTGTCGTTGCCTGGAACATGAGTGAACTGCCGCATTTTGTCGAAATGGTGAAAAAAGCACCGAAAACTGATACAGCTATTCTGCTCATCACCTTTCTGCTGACGGTATTTACCGATCTGGTGGTTGCTGTAAATATCGGGGTCATTCTGGCTGCATTCAGCTTTATGCAGCGAATGGCCAGTGCCGTGGAAGTGCAGCAATTCAGCAGCGAAGATTTGACCAAAGAACTGCAGTTCATCGGACACCCGAAGTTACCCGCCAACGTGATGGTTTACAGCATTGATGGCCCGCTATTCTTTGGTGCCGCCGAAACCTTCCAGCGGGCGCTGGCTCAAACCCACTCAGAGCCGAAAGCATTGATTCTTCGGCTGGCACACGTCCCGTTCATGGACTTCACTGCCCTGCAATCGCTGGAAAAAGTGATCCATATTCTGGAGAAGCACAAAGTCACCGTGCTGCTGTGCGAAACCAATAAAGCCGTACAGCAGAAACTGACAAAAGCCGGAGTAATTGAATTGCTAGGCGAAGGCCACTGCTTTGCGACCTTTGATGAAGCCCTGAATTTCTGTGAATTACGCTATGCCGAAAATAGTGAGCGTATCACTGCAAATTCACTCTGATACTACAAAAAATAAACCCGGCACAACAAGCCGGGTTTATTGTTAGAGACTCAGATCTCAGGATGTAGTTTCGTTTTTGACCTTGGTGCCCAGCTGGCTTTTGGTCGCATAGGTCACCCCATGCTCATCCAGATAATCACGGATCATCTGGCGCACAACCTGCGACGGGGTCAGATCCTGCGCCGTACAGAGATCTTCAAAGGCTTTTTTCTTCACTGGATCAATCAGCAAAGTTAACCGTGCGGTCTTCTTTTCCATCGTCGAACGCCCTGTATGTTAATTCAATTAACATGCATTATAACGGTATGACCTATCAGGCTCCAGCAGCAAACTTAACCAATCTCAGTATCTGCCAGGTTACCTTTTGTCTCTAACCATTCCCGCCGATCTGACGATCTTTTCTTCGCCAGTAACATATCCATCAGTTTCATGGTTTCTTCGGTTTCATCGAGCGTCAGCTGCACCAGACGGCGGGTGTTCGGATCCATGGTGGTTTCACGCAGCTGTTTCGGATTCATTTCACCCAGCCCTTTAAAGCGGGTGACTTGTGGCGTGCCACGTTTTTTCTCGGCCTTCAAGCGATCCAGGATGCCCTGTTTCTCGCCTTCATCAAGGGCATAAAACACCTCTTTGCCGAGATCGATACGGAACAACGGCGGCATAGCGACATAGACATGACCGTTTTCAACCAGTGAGCGGAAATGTTTCACAAACAGCGCACACAGCAGCGTCGCGATGTGCAGACCGTCAGAGTCGGCATCAGCCAGAATACAGATCTTGCCGTAACGCAGGCCACTTAGATCATCAGAGTTTGGTTCCATGCCGATCGCCACGGAAGTATCATGTACTGCCTGCGACGCCAGCACCTCTGAGGCATCTACTTCCCAGGTATTGAGGATCTTACCGCGCAGCGGCATGATCGCCTGAAACTCACGCTCACGCGCCTGCTTGGCACTACCGCCCGCAGAATCCCCTTCCACCAGGAACAGTTCACCCTGCAGCGGATCAGAGCAGTTACAGTCTGTCAGCTTGCCTGGCAGCGCTGGCCCTTGGGTGATCTTCTTACGCACCACAGTTTTCGCGGCACGCAAACGTCGCTGGGCGCTGCTGATACACAATTCAGCCAGCTGCTCGGCCAATTCGATATTGGCATTCAGCCACAGACTGAAGGCATCTTTCACGACACCGGAGACAAACGCCGCACTCTGACGGGAAGACAGACGCTCTTTGGTCTGGCCGGCAAACTGCGGATCCTGCATCTTGATCGACAGGATATAAGCACAACGATCCCAGATATCATCCGGCGTCAGTTTTACACCGCGAGGCAGCAGGTTACGGAACTCGCAGAATTCACGCATCGCGTCCAGCAGGCCCTGCCGCAGGCCGTTAACATGAGTACCGCCTTGTACGGTCGGAATGAGGTTGACGTAAGATTCTGTGATCAGCTCGCCCCCTTCCGGCAACCAGCACAGCGCCCAATCGACTGCTGAGTTATCAGCCGAAAACTGACCGGTAAACGGTTGCTCCGGCAGGCGAACGAATTCTTTTAAGTTATCCAGCAAGTAGTCGCGCAGACCGTCCTGATAGCACCAGTCATAGGTTTGCTGGTTCACCTTGTCTTCAAAGTGTATGGTCAGCCCCGGACACAGTACCGCCTTGGCTTTGAGAATATGCACCAGACTGCGGGACGAGAATTTTGGTGAATCAAAATACTTTTCTTCCGGCCAGAATTTCACACGGGTACCGGTGTTGCGTTTGCCACAGGTGCCGGTGATGGTCAGATCGGAAACCTTGTCACCGTGCTCAAACGCCATTTCATAGACGTTACCATCACGGCGTACGGTCACTTCCACCCGGCGTGACAACGCGTTCACCACTGAAATACCTACCCCGTGCAAACCACCGGAGAACTGGTAGTTCTTACTGGAGAATTTACCACCGGCATGCAGCTTACAGAGGATCAGTTCAACCGCCGGCACCCCTTCTTCCGGGTGAATATCAACAGGCATACCACGCCCATCGTCAATCACTTCCAGCGACTGATCTTCATTCAGGATGACGTCAATCCGGCTGGCGTGACCAGCCAGCGCCTCATCGACACTGTTATCAATAACTTCCTGCCCGAGATGATTCGGACGGGTGGTATCGGTGTACATGCCGGGGCGACGACGCACCGGCTCAAGACCATTGAGAACCTCAATGGATTCGGCGGTATAAGCTTGATTCATGATATTCCGTGAAGACGGTTTATAACTGCAGGAATCTTACAATCTGAGCACAGTAACGTTCAAATCCTGTGAAGGCGTGATTGCCACCCTGCTCAACGGTAGTCCGTGCAAAATGATAAAATTGTAGTGCGTGGCGATAGTCTAACACTTCATCGCCCTGTTGCTGTAATAACCATAACCGTTCCGGATGCTGCAACACAGGAATACCGAGCAAACGCAGCTCTTCCACATGCTTCGGTTCCAGCAGATACTCCTCACCGGAATAAGGATTACGTTGCGGCCCGAGCAGGCTTTGCAGCAGATAATGCGGGTGTACAGCCGGATTAATCAACACTGCTTTGTGGCCATATTCTTCTGCCACTTTGGTGGCCCAGAAGCCCCCCATCGAACTGCCTACCACCCCGATTTTACGATCACCCAGTGTTGCCAGCGTTTCCTGAATCGCCCGCCAGGAAGCGGCTGGCGTATTGGGCAGTTTCGGCACACAAATCTGAATGTCCGGCAGCTCTTTTGCCAGATAGTCGGTCATTTGCAGCGCTTTTACAGAATTTGGTGTGGAATTAAAGCCGTGCAGATAAATCAGCGTTGGTGACATCTCAATAACCTGTGGATTCTAAATCGGGCGTGAATTGTCCCGGAGCCAAACGCCATACCTGCGTCGCAATTTCACCGTTCGGATACAGCTGTAAATAACGCCAGCCAGGGGACATGGTATCCAGTGCGAAATCCACACTTAACGGTTTGAACTGAATACAGGTAGAAGGGGATGTCAGGAAACGGATCCCCTGATGATACTGATCATATTCCTGATGCACATGGCCACACACTACCGCTTTTACTTGCGGATAACGTGCCAGTACAGCCAGAAAATCGTTCGCATTCTTCAGATCGTGCTGATCCAGCCAGATCGAGCCAATCGGAAAGGTGTCATGATGCAGACAAATCAGGGCATGCTTTTCCGGATGTTGCTGTAATGCCGCTTCCAGTTGTTCCAGTTGCAGATGGCTCAGCCAGCCGTGTGGGGTGCCATACACCTGACTGTCGAGCAGGATCACTTGCCAATGCTCGCTGACCAGTTGCATTTCCGGACGGATACCAGCTGCGTGCAACTCATTTTGCATCAGAACACGGTGATCGTGATTGCCGGGCAGCCAGTGGATAGGTTTTGGCAATGCAACAGACGCCATGCGGGCAAAACGCTGGTAAGACTCAGCAGAGTGATCCTGCGACAGATCTCCCGTAGCGAGCACGACATCGTATGCCTGAGGCAATTCAGTAATAGCATCCAGTACCGCCTGAAAACTGTCTGCCGTAGCAATCCCCAGCAGATCCCGAGTTGAATCAGCGAACAGATGCGTGTCTGAAATCTGCAACAGCCGGACGATGCCATCTCCCGTGTTATTTAACGTGCAGGTTTCCAAAATTTCTCTCTATCTCGACGGACAATGCCCTGATTTCGCTGTCATGCATGGCAATACAGGCGATTGGCATTGTCTCCATAATTTTTAATATACCAGCGCTTGTGCGCTATACCCGTGTGCCAGACAGAAACGCAGCCACTCTGCCAGAAAGTGATTACACTGCTCTTTTTCATCCCGCTGATGCATTGCCGGATTCGGATAATCATAGCTGGGGAGTAAACGGGAAATCTGCTGGCTGACACACACTTCCGCCATACGTGCATCGTGGTATAACCGAACTTGCATGTGGCTTCGCAGAAAATCGGGTAACTCGTCATTGTGCTGACAAATTTCCAGCAAGGTGGTGTAACGGGTGTTTTCCAGAATGCGAACTGCAAATTGTAATGATTGTGCGACGTTATACAACCTTGCTCCGCCCTCATCGGTAGACGGCAGCAGTTTCATCAATGCCATGTAGTTGGTTTCATAGGCCCGGTGCAACTCTGGCAGATCGGGCACATGGCGACGGGTAGCGCACTGCGTGGTCACAATTCACCCAGCCAGCGACGTTGTAAATCGGCATGGTGCAACTGCAACCATTGCAGTGCGATCACGGTGGTCGCATTATCAATACGGCCTTCTTCCACCCAGCGGTAGGCTTGTTCACGGCTGACCACATGCACACGAATATCTTCGCCTTCATGCGCCAGACCATGCAGGCCATTTGCCAAAGAAGAGTCGATTTTGCCGACATACAGATGAATGCGTTCGGTGGTGCCACCAGGGCTCACCATATAGCTCAGGATAAAATCAGCCCGTTGCAGTTTCAGGCCGGATTCTTCTTCTGCTTCGCGGTGGATCACGTCATCTGGCTGCTCGCCTTCTTCGATGATACCCGCCACCAGCTCCAGCAACCACGGCTCCTGTTTGGTTTCATAGGCACCAAGACGAAACTGTTCCAGCAATACAACCGTATCATTTTCAATATCGTAAGGCAGAACAGCCGCCGCATGACCACGCTCAAACATTTCGCGCTGGATCACCGGGCCCCAGCCACCGGCAAACAATTTGTGACGCAGGTGATAACGGTTAATGCGGAAAAACCCCTTGAAACAAGGTTCACATTTGATGATTTCAACATCATTACGATCATAATGCTGATCAGGGGCTAAGGCTTGATTTGTCATTTTATACGCTCCCGTGCCGGCCATCTGCCGAAGGCAGGCAGGTTACTCCGAAGATGACACTGGGGCAATAGTGATTCTCGCTACGATAAAATTAGAAATTTTTTTCTAATTTCACTTGCGGTTGCTGAATTAATCGCCAATTATTAGAAAAGATTTTCTAATTTGGATTTCAGTGTGGCAAATATTCCAGAAAATGGCAGCAACACGCACGGCGATGAAACCCGTCTGAAATTGATCGCGGCGGCCACCACGGTATTTATTGAACAAGGCTTTCGCTCGGCACGGGTGCAGCAAATCGCCGAGAGCGCCGGAGTCAGACTCTCCGCGATTAACTACCATTTCGGTGGTAAAGAAGGGCTTTATCTTGCCGTACTACGTCACCATGGTGAACAGGCGATTGCGCAGCAACCCTTATTCAGCGATAGCCAACAGACCTTACAGGAACAGTTTCGTTTTATGATCCACAGCTTGCTGCTGCGCATGCTCGACGAGCAGCAAGGCTGCCAAATCGCACCACTGATCCTGCGGGAAATGGTCAGCCCCTCCGCCGCACTGGATGATGTCTATCAGCGTTTCCAGCAACCGCAGCTAAAGCAGGTACTGAGCCTGCTTCAGAAGATCCTGCCTCAGGCCGATCAGCCTACGCTACTACGCTGTGCGCTCAGCCTGTTCGGACAATGCATTATTTACGTGCTGGCGCGGCCGCTTATTGTCCGTGTGCATCCGCAATTACTGCTACAACCTGACGCGTTGAACGACATTGAAAGCCATATTGTGCGTTTCAGCTGGGCCGGGCTGATGGCCATTCAGGAGGAATTCCATGCGTAATGTTCTGTTACCGTTCTGTCTGCTCGGGTTAGCCGCCTGCCAGCAGGAGACCACTGCTACCCTGCCCGGTTATGTTGAAGGCGACTATGTGCGGATTGCCACGCCGGTAGCGGGTTATTTACGAGCACTGGCCGTCACTGAAGGTCAGACCGTCAAAGCCGGTGAACCGTTATTCCGGCTGGAAAACAGTGAAACCAGTACGAATCAGCAATCGGCCCAGGCCTCGCTGAAAAAAGCGCAGGCGCAGTCCGCCGATCTGAGTAAAGGTAAACGCAGTGAAGAGATTTCGGCGCTGAATGCACAACTGGATGCGGCACAGGCGGCATTACGCTTAAGTGAACAGGAACTTGCCCGTCAACAACGACTGAGACAGCAGGGTTTCAGTAATCAGGCTGCTTTAGATCAGGCCGTCAGCACCCGCCTGCAGGCTCAGGGGAAAGTGCGGGATCTGAAAGCCCAGCTGGCGTTAGCTAATCAGGCTGCCCGCAGCGACTTACAGCTGGCGGCACAGGCTGACATCACCGCTGCAGAAGCCAAGCTGACGCATGCCGATTGGCTGGTCACTCAGGCTTCACCGGTCAGCCCGGTTAACGCGCGAGTCGAAGAAACCATCTATCAGCAAGGTGAATGGGTGCCTGCCGGATCACCAGTCATTACGTTATTAGCGGCGGATGCAGTCAAAATCCGTTTTTATATTCCCGAAACACAGTTTGCCGGTATTCATACCGGACAAACCATTTCCGTCAGCTGCGACGGTTGCAACACCACGATTCCTGCTCGCATCAGCTATATAGCCAGCGAGGCCGAATACACACCTCCGGTCATTTACAGCAAAGAAAACCGCGCCAAACTGGTGTTTATGGCAGAAGCTAAACCTATTGATACCGCCAAACTGACATTGCATCCGGGGCAACCGGTAGCCGTTTCGTTAACCCAGACGGAGTGAGCGATATGCAAAGCGAAGGGTGGATCATTGATGTCGAAGGGCTGAATAAACGTTTCGGCGATAAACTGGTGGTCGATAACCTGAATATGCAAGTGCGGCCTGGCGAGATCTACGGTTTCCTCGGGCCAAACGGCAGCGGTAAAACGACGTCGATTCGCATGATGTGCGGCCTGCTCACCCCCGACAGCGGTTCTGGTCATACGCTGGGTTATGACATCGTCAGTCAGGCCAGTGAGATCAAACGCCATGTGGGCTATATGACGCAACGCTTCGGCCTGTATGACGATCTCAGTCTGCGGGAAAATCTCGATTTCATTGCCCGGATCTACGGTATGCCAGATCGCCGGCAACGGGTACAACAGGCATTAGAACGACTCGGTTTACAAGGGCGGCAGAATCAGCTGGCCGGAACGTTGTCTGGCGGCTGGAAACAACGACTGGCACTGGCTGCCTGTATGCTGCATAACCCCAGACTACTGCTGCTGGATGAACCTACTGCCGGGGTGGATCCGAAAGCCCGCCGCGATTTCTGGGATGAGATCCACCAGCTGGCTGCCGAAGGCATGACCGTGCTGGTCTCAACTCATTACATGGATGAAGCCGAACGGTGTCACCGTCTGGGCTATATCGCCTATGGCAAACTCCTGGCGAACGGCACACCGCAGGAACTGATCCGTCAAAGTCAGTTTTCCACCTGGCTGGTGGAAGGGAATGTCGACTCACTGTTACCTGTTTTGCAATACCATCCGGCCGTCACCCTGATCACCCGTTTTGGTAGCAGCTTGCATCTTAACGGGCTGGATGCTGCGCAATTAGCTTCTGCGATTGAACCATTCCGGCAGCAGCCCGATCTGCACTGGCAATTGATCTCACCGCAGCTGGAAGATGTGTTCATTCATCTGATGCAGCAAAGTCAGGATAATTTTCGCTAGAGGTGCTTATGGAACAGGTTTTAAGCTGGCACCGGTTGCTGGCTGTCATCATCAAAGAGTTTATTCAGCTGCGACGTGATCGGCTTACGTTTGCCATGATGGTTGGCATCCCGCTGATCCAGCTGGTGCTGTTTGGTTATGCGATTAATGGCGATCCGAAACATCTGCCAACGGTCGTTGTGACCCATGAGCAAACTCCGTTTACCCGTGCAATTGTGCAGAGTCTCGAAAACAGCGGTTATTTTCAGCTGGTCGCCGCCAATCTGGGCGATGCAGAAGCCGACAAATGGCTAGAACAAGGAGACGCACAGTTCGCCGTTATTGTCCCTGCGGGTTTCAGCAAGAAACTGCAACGCGGTGAACGGCCGCAACTGCTGGTAGCCGCTGATGCGACTGATCCCTCTGCCACCGCTAATGCCATCGGTGCATTACAGCAGCTGAGTCAGCAATGGTTACAACACGAACTGTCGGGACCACTCAATACACTGCAAGGTAAAACACAACCCTATGAGTTGGTGATCCAGCGCCGTTTTAACCCTGAGGGACTGACGCAATACAACATCGTACCGGGTCTGATGGGAGTGATCCTGACCATGACGATGATCATGATGACGGCACTGGCGGTCACGCGGGAAGTCGAACGCGGCACGATGGAAAATCTGTTAGCCACGCCAGTGCGCCCACTGGAAGTGATGCTGGGTAAGATCTTACCCTATGTGCTGATTGGTTTTGTGCAGGTTGGCGTGATCCTGGCTGCTGCTGAGCTACTGTTTGAAGTACCGTTTATCGGCTCTGTCAGCTGGCTATTACTCGGCGTGCTGATTTTTATCGCAGCGAATCTGAGTGTCGGTATCACTATTTCCAGTGTGGCCCGGAATCAGACACAAGCAATGCAAATGACTTTCTTCTTTTTCCTGCCATCCATGCTGCTGTCCGGTTTTATGTTTCCATTCCGGGGCATGCCATTCTGGGCACAGCAGATTGGTGAAATATTACCGCTGACACACTTTATCCGTCTGACCCGCGGCATTATGTTAAAAGGAAATAACATAACAGATTCATGGCCTCACATGTGGCCTTTACTGTTATTCTTATTCACTATGCTGTTGGTGGGCGTTTTGCGTTTTCGTAAAACGCTGGATTAAACCAACCCGGCCCAATGAAATAATAAAAAAGTCTCCGCTAATACGGGGCACCACCAGAGAGTATGTACCGATGAAAAAAACATTATTATCTGCTTTGATACTGTTGGGATTAACCCCCTTCGCCTATGCAGAAAACCTGCTGGATATTTATCATCAGGCTCAGGAAAAAGACCCGCAATTACAGGAAACGCAGGCACAGCGTGATGCGGCTTTTGAGAAAATCAATGAAGCGGATGCCGCCAAACTGCCGCAGATTGGTTTGGATGCCAACGCCGGTTATCAGAAATCTAACCGGGATGATTATTATACTGCACGGACTGCCGGCGCCGGCATTTCCCTGACTCAGGCGCTGTTTCGTCAATCCGTCTGGATGAATTCCGACATCACCAGCAAACAGGCATTATCCAGCGATGTTGCACTGAATCTGGAAAAGCAAAATCTGATGCTACGTACCGCTCAGGGATATTTTAGTGTACTGGCCGCACTGGATGCTCTGGAATATGCAACCGCCAATGAGAAGGCATTACAGCGTCAGCTTGATGAAACCCAGCAACGCTTTAATGTCGGCATGACCGCAATTACCGATGTACAAGAAGCCAAAGCCGCGCATGATCTCGCGGTTGCTGACAGCATCAATGCGCAAAACACGCTGGCAAACAGCTATGAATCGCTGCGCCAGCTCACCGGGTCTGAACACAAATTTCTGGATACACTGAACACCGAGCGTTTCAGTACCAGCCCAATGACGCAGAATGCCGACCAATGGCTGAAACAAGCACAGGATCACAACCTGACGCTCAACCAGCTACGCATCAATAAAGATGTCGCCAAACAGCAGATTGACCTGGCCAAAGCAGGCCACCTGCCAACACTGGATCTGAAACTGGGCGCCAATTCTGATTACACCAATTATGAAAAAAATACGGCCTCCAAAGAGGACGGTACCATTCAGCAAGGCACAATCGGCCTGCAATTTAATCTGCCACTCTATTCCGGTGGTGCAACCCAGTCACAGGTCAAACAAGCACAGTTTAACTACGTCGCTGCCAGTGAAAATCTGGAAAAAAATTACCGCACAATTCAGGCCGATTTATACAAATATTACAACAATGTCTTTGCCGGGATCGGAACCATCAATGCCTATCAGCAATCGGTGATTTCGGCAGACAGTGCACTGACGGCCACGCAGGCGGGCTATCAGGTTGGTACCCGCACCATAGTCGATGTGCTGAATGCCACGACCAAGCTTTACTCCGCCAAGCAAAAACTCTCCGATGCCCGTTACAACTACATCCTGAACAGCCTGCAGCTCAAACTCACCGCCGGTACGCTGACCGAGCAGGATCTGCTGGATATCAATAATGGGTTGATAACGAAAAAATGATATATTGACTACATGATTTATTTAAAAGCCCTGTGTTGTCTGCAGGGCTTTTTGTTGCTCAGAACAATAAGGAGCAAACAGCAATGACGTCCCGACATATTCCCGCCTCGTTCTTTGGTATGGTTCTCGGCTTATCCGGTCTCGGTCAGGCATGGCGGATCGCCGCTCATCTTTGGTCGTTACCGGCACCGATTGGCGAAGGACTTCTTTTACTTGCCGGATTGGTGTGGGCAATATTACTCAGCAGCTATGTACTGCAGACATTTCGTCGTTTTGAATCCGTCAAAGCTGAATTTTTGCATCCGGTACAGGGCAGCACCCCCGCATTGCTGGGTGTATCGACGTTACTGATTGTGCTGGCAATCCGGCCTTACTCCACCACAGCCGCATGGATATTAACAGGTGCCGGGATCAGCTGGCATCTGGTGTTTTCGTTATGGCATACCGGCACCTTGTGGCAAGGTGGCCGTGATACGCTCGATACCGCTCCGACACTGTATCTGCCTACAGTCGCCGGTAACTTCACCAGTGCAGCCGCGCTCGGTGCACTAGGACACGCAGACTGGGGCTGGTTGTTTCTGGGTGCCGGTGTATTCTCCTGGCTGGCGCTGGAATCACTGATCATTCAGCGCTTGTGGCATCCGAAAACCATGCCGGTGGCACAACGTCCATTACTGGGCATTCAGTTTGCTCCGCCGGTCGTCTGTGCAATGGCCTGTCTGATGTTGATGCCGGGTAGTACGGCGCCGTGGTTACTGATGCTCTGGGGCTATGGCCTGTTTCAGTTATTGCTGGGCTTGCGTCTGGGTCGCTGGCTGGGAGCACAGGCTTTTGCTCCTTCCTACTGGGCTTATACTTTTGGTGTTGCGGCAACGACAATTTGTAGTTTAAAACTCGCCGTTGCGGGTTTACCTTCCGCCCAGTGGCTGGCCATTCCTGTCTTTACCGGCGCCAATCTGTTTATCGGTTATCTCGCACTACGAACATGTCAGATGCTGTGGCGTAAGCAGCTATAACGTAAAACGGCCAGAATTCTGGCCGTTTTCATTTCTATCCATCATCAGCGGAAATCAAACTGCTCATAATGCAACTGGGAAGAGGGTATGCGTGTCAGTAACATGTCTCGCAGACGTTTTGGCCCACAAAACCAGATCTGCGTATCTTCGGTAATTTCCAGACTGGAGAGATCTAAATCACCATCAGTACGCCGATCAACTTGCGTAATTTTAACCCCCGTCAGCTTCGACAATTGTTGCAGACGTTCGGTGTAAATCGCATCCTCTTTATGAACACAGTAATAAAGCTGCGTACCGGGGCGCCGTTCACCCTCAGCAACCAGACTCTCTAGCCATGCGATAAAGGGAGCAATACCAATCCCGCCTGCGATCCAATATTCCGGAAAGCCAGACTCAGGCAATACGAATCGTCCGAATGGCCCTTCTACCGAAACCTGATCGCCGACGTGCACTCGTTCAGCCAGTTGCCTGGTATAATCACCCAATTGCTTGATCGCAAAGATAATACTGCCATTTTGTATATCTTCACGCAGAATAGTAAACGGATGTGACCCTTCGTCTTTGTGCAGTGTCAGCAAGGCAAATTGCCCCGGTAAATACTCATCCTGAAAATCAGCCGGTAATCGGACTTCCAGTTCCAGAATTTTTCCCGAAGGTTGCCGAACTGCGATGATTTCACCCGCATACCGATTCAGCTTACCAATTTGCCCGGACAAACTGATCAGCGCCGCGACTGAACCAATAATCGATACCGCCAGAATCAAAATTCCGAAAGGTGCCCAGCGCAGGTTATCTGGGGTCAGATAGACACTGTGAAACGCCGCCATCAGGAACAGAACTGCACCGACCTTGTGGATCTGGCGAAAACGACCATACGGTAACACCTTGACCAGACTGACGATGATAAAAATGACCATCGCATAAAAAGCAATTTCACCGGCTTCCTTGGCAATACCGCGTAGTGCATCAACCACATGAGACCCGGCAGGTCTGGGCCCCAGCTGCAGTAGCCCCCAGTCAGACAGCCAGCGCGGTGATTTGGTCAGAAACCAGTGCAAAAGCACCACTGTCCCTGCTGAAATGCCGCTCCATTTATGTAGCTGATAGAGGTGATCCAACCCGCCTAAGCGGCGTTCCAGCCAGAGAGGGCGTAATGCCATCAGCATCAGCGTACCCATTAGGGCTATCGCCAGCACTCCGGATAATAAAATCCCCTGATTACGCCAGAACATGAAACCCTGCTGTAAGGCATCAGAAGGTAACGCGATCCCCCAGCAGAGCAACGAAATAAAAAGAAGCGAGAAGAGATAACGCATACTAAAGCATCCTGTCAGTTTGGGATTATCTTCAGTAAAGCAGAGAGACATGGCAAGGCTATGCCATAAGTGTGACAAAGTGCGACAACCGGCACCGTATGATGCCGGTTTCTGATAAAAGCTATTTACATTCCCGCTCGATGATCGTTTTTACGATATTGCTGGTCGAGCAACCATCTTCAAAATGCAGTACGCGGACTTCACCACCATTGGCGGTCACTTCCGCATAACCGGCAATCTCTTCCGGCTTATAGTCACCACCTTTCACCAGCAGATCCGGCAGAATGCCGGCAATCACCCGCTGTGGTGTGTCTTCACTGAACGGTACCACCCAGTCGACCGAGTCCAGTGCTGACAACACAGCCATGCGTTGATCTTCCGGTACGATCGGGCGTTTTTCGCCTTTCAGGCGACGAACGGACGCATCGGTATTCACCGCCACAATAAGACGATCACCGAGTCTACGCGCCGCTTTCAGATAAGAAACATGACCGGCATGCAGAATATCGAAACAGCCGTTGGTCATCACAATCTTCTCACCACGGCGACGTGCCGCCAGTACTGCAGTTTTCAGCTCGGCTTCGCTCATGACACCAAATGCCTGCTCCATACTGCTATGCTCATGCAGTGCCTGCGCCAGCTCCTGCGGGCTGACCGTCGATGTGCCCAGTTTCGCCACGACAACACCCGCAGCGCTGTTGGCAATAGCGCAGGCTTCTTCCAGAGATTTACCTGCAGATAATGCCGTTGCCAGCGTACCGACGACCGTATCACCGGCACCAGTCACATCAAACACTTCCCGTGCCTGAGTGCGCAGTGTCAGCACCGCACCGCCGCGGCGAACCAGCAGCATGCCATTTTCTGATCGGGTCACCAGCAAGGCCTCCAGATCCAGTTCATTCAGCAGATTTTTGGCTTTTTCGATCAGATCGTCTTCGTTTTTCACTTTGCCAACGATCGTCTCAAATTCCAGCATGTTGGGTTTGATTAAAGTGGCACCACGCTATTTCTCAAAGCTGGTTCCTTTCGGATCAACCAGCACCGGCACCTTATGCTTACGCGCCAGCTGAATAATATCCTGCACACAAGTCAATGCCCCTTTGGCATAGTCGGAGAGGATCAACACATCAAAATCAGGCAGTGCCGCATCAATTTTCGCCAGTAAGGGGGCAGGATCGGCCGTAGAGAATGAGTCTTCAAAATCCAGACGGATCAACTGTTGGTTACCGCTCAGAATACGCAGTTTGGTAATGGTCGGCAGCTCGCTAACCTTCACCAAATCAAAACTGACTTTATGCTTGTTTAATTTGGCTTCCAGGCTGTCAGCAGCTTCATCTTGTCCGACAAAACCAATCAGGGTCGTTTTACCACCTAAGGCTGCGACGTTCAGCGAGACGTTCGCGGCACCTCCCGGACGATCTTCATTCTTCTCGACTTTCACCACTGGCACCGGCGCCTCCGGCGAAATACGGCGGGTCGGGCCGCTCCAGTAGCGATCCAGCATGATATCGCCCACAACCAGAACACGGGCAGAAGAAAAATCAGGTAAGGTGATACGCATCGTCATAGTGTTTACTCAAGACTAATTCTGAATTGCCGGCAGTCTAACACAGCCATGAGGATGATTCGCCACCCCGCCGGTCATTTGCTAGACTAGGCGGGCTTTTATCATCTAATCGTATCTCTGGTTACTCGTCATGCAATTAAAACAGCTTCCGGATAATGCTCCTCGTCTGACCGCAGCCCTGTTTCATCCCCGCTACTGGCCGCAGTGGTTCGGGCAAGCTGTGTTATGGCTGGTTGTGCAACTTCCTTATCCCGTATTGATGTATCTGGGAGCGGGTTTAGGCTGGCTCTCGATGAAACTGTTGCCCCGCCGGGTCAGAATTGCCCGCACTAATCTGCAGCTAGCCTTCCCGGAATGGGACGACGCCACACGCGAAGCTTGTCTTAAAGAGAACTTTGCTAACGTCGGCCGGGCTATTTTTGAAACTGGTATTGCCTGGTTCTGGCCTGATTGGCGGGTGCGTAAAATTATGCATGTCACCGGAGCTGAACACGTTGAACAGGCCGTTGCCAACAAACACGGTATGCTGCTGTTATCTGCCCATTTTATGACGCTGGAACTCAATGCACGGATGTTCGGCTTGCTGCGTCCCGGCGTGGGAGTCTATCGCCCGAATACCAATCCGGTGCTGGAATACGCACAGTATCATGGCCGCTGTAAGAGCAATAAGTATCTGGTTGACCGGGCGGATGTGAAAGGCATGATCAAGGCTCTGCGTCAGGGTGAAGCACTCTGGTACGCACCGGATCATGACTACGGACCGCATGCCAGCGTATTTGTTCCTTTTCTCGGTGTCAGCGATGCAGCAACAATAACGGGTACAGCAACGCTGGCACGTGTGAAAAACACTGTTGTTCTGCCTTGTTACAACATCCGCCTGCCGCAAGGCGGTTATCAGCTGATTATTGAACCCCCATTACAGAACTATCCGGTGGGTGATGATGTAGCCGATGCAACACGCAGCAATCAGGTGCTGGAACAGGCCGTACGCAAAGCTCCTGAGCAATACATGTGGCTGCACCGCCGATTTAAATCCCGCCCGAATGCGAAGAAGTTCCGCTACAACCCGGGCGAAACCCGCTGACCGCCGGCTGACTGTACATTTGGTAACAAAACCTCATCTTTTACAGGTCTATACTCAAGCGCCTTTTGATAAGGCGCTTTTGTTTTTGCACTGGTTATGATTATTAATTCGGGGTTTCTCAAATGAAAAAAAATCTGCTTTGCGCTGCGATGCTACTGGCCTCCTGTTCCGCTTTTGCTGCTGAACAACATCCTCACTGGGGTTACAGTGGTGACAATGGTCCGGATAACTGGGCTAAACTGACACCAGAATTTGGAGCTTGTGCAGGTAAAAACCAGACTCCGGTTAATCTGAGCGGTTTCGTAAAAGCAGATCTGAAACCTTTGAAATTCAGCTATAAAACCGGCGGTAGCCAGATCCTGAATAACGGTCATACCGTTCAGGTTGTTTACGATGCCGGCAGCAACGTGGTCATCGACGGCGTGGAATACATGCTGAAACAGTTCCACTTCAATGCACCAAGTGAAAACCAGATCAAAGGGGAATCTTTCCCATTAGAAGGTCACTTTGTGCATGCCGATAAAGACGGCAATCTGGCTGTTGTCACTGTGATGTTCAAAGAAGGCCACGAAAACGCGGCACTGAAAGATCTGTGGGCTCACATGCCAGCAAAAGAAGGCGATAAAATCGCACTGTCACCAGCATTCGATGCTGCCAAACTATTCCCTAAAAATCATGAGTACTACCGTTTCAGCGGTTCTCTGACCACACCACCTTGCACTGAAGGTGTTCGCTGGATCGTACTGAAAAAACCGGTATTCGTATCTAAAGCACAGATCGACGCATTCAGAAAAGTAATGGGGCATGACAACAACCGTCCGCTGCAACCAATCAACGCACGCGAAATTCTCGAATAATTTCCACCTTAAGATCTCTCCCCGCTGGGAGAGGTCTTACCAATAACCCTGCCTTTCCTGCTTTGATTTTTCGTTTTCCGGCGCGTATGGTGTGCAACATCAGCAACACGTCAGGAGCCCGCCATGTTCTATCACCAATATTACCCGATTGATGTCGTCAACGGCCCCGGCACACGCTGCACGTTGTTTGTATCCGGCTGTGAACACCAATGCCGCGGCTGCTATAACCAATCAACCTGGCGGATTGATTCAGGCCACCCCTTTACGCAAGAACTGGCTGACAAAATTATTGCCGATCTGAATGATACTAAAATCAAACGCCGTGGTATTACCTTCTCCGGTGGCGATCCACTGCACCCGGCTAATCAGGCGGATATTCTGGCACTGGTCAAACGTATCCGGGCTGAATGCCCCGGTAAAGATATCTGGATGTGGACCGGCTATTTATATGGCGAACTGACAGATAACCAGCGTGAGATCGTAGATCTGATCGATGTGCTGGTTGATGGCAAGTTTGTGCAAGAGCTGGCCGATCCGTCGCTGGTCTGGCGCGGCAGTAGCAATCAGATCATTCACTATTTACGCCAGCCTGCGGAATAACCTTTTTGCCACCACCTCAACTACACTAAAGATAAGTGTTCTGCAGATGTTGAGGTGTATATGGTTAATGACGCCTCTGCGCCATCCCTATTCAAAGCACAATATAAGCCTTTTATCCTGTTACTGGATGTCGGCTTATTGCTCTTGCTGCTGAACGCTCTTCCCTTCGCTGCTACGATTAATCACGGTCTGTCACTGTTTATCTTTATTGCCATTCTCTGGTTAACCGAAGCGATCCACGTCACCGTGACCGCCTTGCTGGTGCCCGTTATGGCCGTATTAATGGGCATTAGTGAACTGCAACCTGCTATCAGCCATTTTTCGAACCCGACTATCTATCTGTTTTTTGGTGGTTTCGCTCTGGCGGCCGCCTTACACAAACAGCAGATAGACCAATATCTCGCACAGCAGATCCTGACGTTTGCTAAAGGTCGTTTACAGACAGCTACGCTGCTGTTATTCGGCATCACCGCTTTCATTTCAATGTGGATCAGTAACACCGCCACCGCAGCCATGATGCTGCCTCTGGCCATCGGGATATCATCACAGCTGCCGGAAACGGAAAACCGCACCCGCACCTTTATCATGCTGGGGGTCGCTTACAGCGCCAGTATCGGCGGTATAGGTACACTCGTCGGCAGTCCGCCCAATGTCATCGCTGCGGCACAGGCTCATATTACTTTTATGCAATGGATGATATTCGGTATTCCGGTGACGCTGATCCTACTGCCTTGTGCCTGGCTGGCTCTGTATCTGGTCTTGCGCCCGGATCTGAACCATCACTGTGCGATACAATCCCAGAAATTTACCTGGACCCATTCTCGCCTGCTGACCTTAGCTATTTTTTTCTGCACCGTCATCGCCTGGCTCCTTTCACAACCCATTTCCCTCTGGATGGGGGGTATTGAACAACTGGACACACTGATTGCACTGGGAGCCGCTGTGGCCATCTGTATCAGTGGCTGTGCTGGCTGGCGCGATGTGGAAAGACAAACGGAATGGGGGGTATTGATGTTATTTGGCGGCGGGCTAGCCTTATCAGCCATCTTAAAAGAGACCGGCACCAGCCTGTTTTTGGCTCAACACATTACCGAGTGGTTCCGGCACACCCCGGTTTTTATTTTACTGCTGGCGATAGTAACCTTTGTCATTTTTCTGACCGAATTCGCCTCGAATACCGCCACTGCAGCCCTGATGATCCCGTTATTCGCCACAGTCGCTACCAGTATCGGCATGTCAGACACCATGATGTCGATTATGATTGCCATTTCTGCTTCCTGTGCCTTCATGCTGCCGGTCGCCACTCCCCCAAATGCCATTGTGTATGCCAGTGGTTTCGTCGCGCAGCGCGATATGATCCGGGCCGGGCTCGTATTGAACATGATGTGCACAATTTTACTGACTTTACTGGCCTTTTACGGTGGTTTTTAAACAAAACCGACAAGTTTTTTTTGCATGAATATGATCGTATAAGCCGTCATTCCGACTTTTTATTCATCAGGAATTAATGCTCAATCAAAACAATCCAAAAGAGTCTCACCGGTAACAGAAAAAAAGGTTTATCGCAGGAACATTACGCATAAAATACGCCGCGATCAGAAGGGCGCACCAGGGATACTGCCATGCTGCTGACACGAACGCGCCCGATACTGCAACGTGAATATTGTTGAATTGAACTGAGGTACCGCCATGGCAAACTGGTCCTGTCAGGACGCCCTGAAAATGTATAACGTCCCTTACTGGGGGGCAGGTTTTTTCCATATTGATGCGCTGGGCCGTGTCGTGGTTACACCGGATAAAACGCGTCTGGATTGCAAGATCCCGTTGATTGATATCATCGATCAGTTAAGCAAACAGGGCTATGCCACACCGGTACTGCTGCGCTTCCCAGATATTATCAAAACCCGGATCAACGCCCTGTTCGGCGCTTTCGAGCAGGCGATCCAGAGTTACGGCTACAAAGGCCGTTACCAGTGCGTTTACCCGATCAAGGTTAACCAGCAGAATCAGGTGATCGAATCAGTTACGCGTGCATTTGCTGATAAACCGAATCTGGGTCTGGAAGCCGGTTCTAAACCTGAGTTGCTGGCGGTGCTGTCGCATCACCACGATCAAGGTTCCATTATTGTTTGTAACGGTTATAAAGACCGTGAATACGTTCGCCATGCTTTGCTCGGCTCGCTGCTGGGCCATCACGTTTACATCGTGGTGGAAAAACCATCCGAGCTGGAGCTGATCCTCGACGAATCAGCCCGCCTGAACATTACTCCGCGCATTGGTGTGCGCGCACGTCTGGCTTCGCAAAGCTCCGGCAAATGGCAGGCCAGCGGTGGCGAGAAATCCAAATTTGGTCTGAACGCCGCACAGATCCTGCGTCTGGTGGAGCGTCTGCGTGAAGCCGGTAAACTCGATTGCCTGCAACTGGTTCACTTCCACTTAGGTTCGCAGATCGCCAACATCCGTGATATCCAGGGCGGTATCCGTGAATGTGGCCGCTTCTACGCTGAACTGCGCCATATGGGCGCGAACATCGAAGTGGTTGACGTTGGTGGTGGTCTGGGCGTCGATTACGAGGGGTCTCGTTCACAAAGCCATTGTTCCGCTAACTACAACCTGCGCGAATACGCTAATAACGTGGTATGGGGCATTGGTGATGTCTGCGAACAATACAACTTGCCGCATCCGATGATCATCAGCGAATCTGGCCGTGCGATTACCGCGCATCATGCGGTGCTGATCTCCAATGTTGTTGGTATGGAAAGCCAGCTGCCAACTTCGCTGCCAGACGCACCGACCAGCGATGCACCACTGCTGCTGCAAAACATGTGGGACAGCTGGAAAGAGCTGCACGAAAAGGAAGATCCGGGTCTGCTGGAAATTTTCCATGACTCTGTCTCTGATCTGGCGGACGTACATACCCAATACACGCTCGGCATCATGTCGCTGCAACAACGCGCCTGGGCGGAAGATCTGCACCTGAATCTGTGTCTGAAACTGAAAGCTATGCTGGATCCGGTAAACCGGATGCACCGTAACTTGCAGGATGAACTGAACGAGAAACTGGCCGATAAATGTTTCGTCAACTTCTCACTGTTCCAGTCACTGCCAGATGCCTGGGGGATTGATCAGATCTTCCCAATCATGCCACTGAGCGGTCTGGATCAACAGCCGACCCGCCGCGGTGTAATCATGGATATTACCTGTGATTCCGATGGTACGATCAAAGAGTACGTGGATGGTGTGGGTATCGAAAATACGCTGCCAATGCCAGAGCTGCGCCACGATGAAACCAGTTATATGGGTTTCTTCCTGGTCGGTGCTTATCAGGAAATTCTGGGCGATCTGCACAACCTGTTCGGTGATACACACAGTGCAGAAGTGTGTCTGAACGATGACGGCACCCCGGTGATCACCAATATCATTAAGGGTGATAACGTTGATAACCTGCTGCGCTACGTCAATATTGATCCATCGATGATCCGCAGTGCCTATCAGAAACTGGTTGATCACCCGTCGCTGAGTGCGGAAACCCGTAAAGAGTTGCTGGAAGAGCTGGAAGCCGGTCTGCAGGGCTACGCTTATCTCGAAGACGAATAGTCTTCTGAACTGTTTTCTCTCCTTTAAGCAAAAGGGTTCGCATGAGGCGAACCCTTTTTATTTGCAGAGTATTCAGAAACAGGAATTACATTTGATAAGCAAAGTTCAGATAGTAACTGCGGCCTGGCGTTTCATAACCGTAAGCGGTCTGATAATCTTTATCAAACAGGTTATCGATACGACCACCAATACGCAGTTGTGGAAGGAGATGATAACCCGCGGAAACATCCCACAAGCTATAACTACTTAGAACAACATCTTCATAAGGATAAACATCATAATTGATGTCTGCTCTATGATTTTTGTATACCCAACTGGCCGCTGCATCCCATTTATCCCAACTGGTTTCTGCCTGCCATTTATAGGTATTTTTAGCCCGTCGGGTTAATGCTTTATCAGTTGTAGCATCGGTTGGATCAGCAAAATCTGCTGAGAAATGATGCTTAATAATGCCCGTGACAAAGCCAATTTCTGTTTCAATACCCTGTAAACGCGCAGCACCAATATTGTAGTAATTATACCGTACATCATCATACTCGATCATATCTGCCACTAATGAACGATATGCGGTTACTTTCCATTGGAATGGCCCAGTATTACCTTCAACACCAATCTCTCCACCTTTTGCTTTTTCTGCTTTTAAATCTGGGTTACCCCAAGGTGAATAAAGATTTAATAGTGTAGGTGCCCTGAATGCTGTACTGAAATTAGCAATCAAGCGATAATCTGGAATGAAAGACCAAGCAACACCGGTGCGCCATGTTTCATGCGAACTATAGCCAGAATTATCATCAACACGCCCGCTTAACTCCCAAGTCCAAGCATTTTGTTCATATTGTACTAGCGAATAAGCACCCGTATTGTGGAGTTGGCCATCCAATTCGGTACCTGATGATTCTGAACCATCTTTTAACCGGCTTTCCCTCCAATCAACACCTCCACCCAGGCTCCAGCCTTCACCCAGGTTATATTGATTGAACCATCCTAATGAGGTCTGATCATTATAGTTTTTATAGGTAGCGTCATCTTTATCTTCATTTTTGCCGTAACCGGATAAATAGTTAGTATCAACATATTGAATGCTCCAGTTACTTTGCCACTTATCACTTTGATGCTCCAGCGATGCCTGATAAGCCTGATCTGCGGTATATTGACTTTTATATGAACCATAAGAATCGTAAGCATTTTGTTTTTGCATCCAACGGCCAGACGTAAATAAAGCCCAGCCATCGTTAAATTGATGCTCATAATTTGTCTGTGCGCTTTTATTCCAATAACCGTGTTCATCGCCTTCGTTAGCAGAAGATGGATGTACGTTATACCCACTTTCCCGATTGTAAGCTGCACCGCCTTTCAGATGATCCTGACTAGTCACATTACCTTTTACTGATCCATCAATATTTGAATAACCCGACGAACCTGTATTCATATTGATCTGTGCTGCATGATCACTATTCTCAGAACGAGTAATAATATTAATGACGCCTGCAACTGCATCTGATCCATAAATAGCGGCACGAGCACCACGAATAATTTCAATGCGCTCAACCTGACTCAACGGAACAGTACTCAAATCAGCACTACCCATTGAACTCCGCCCCAACCGCATACCGTCAACCAGCACCAAAGAATGTTCTGAGTTGAATCCTCGCATAAAAACAGAAGATTGCTGACCCTTGCCACCATTCGATGAGGTTTCTAGCGAAGGCTGATTTCGTAATATTTCTTCCAGAGTGGTCCAACCATGACGCTGAATCTGGTCTTTGGTAATAATGGTGAGCGGCGAAGTAGCCGATGCAGTATTTTGTTTAAACCGTGTCGCCGTCACGGTGATCGGCAGTCCGGTAGATTCTTCGGCATGCGTTGGCGCAGCAATAGCCAGCGCCGACAGCACAGAGGCAGTCAGTCGTTTTGACATTGGGTTATCCCTAGTTTCGCGTAGTGGTCCCTAATTGCCATATCAGATGATATGACCCAGATTTTGCTCTGGCAGGTCTTCGGGCTTAGGGGCTGTTATCCTACGGCGATAGCTTCCCACCTGATGGCAGTGCCTGAGTTTTCACTCGTTCGCTTTCGTTCCCCGATACCGCTGCGCGCCAGCTCCGGATTCACACCGGATTCCCTTTTAAGCAGGTTATTGCGCCAGAGAGCCGCGAATTATAGAGAGCCAGCCGGAGGGTGTATAGCGCCAATTTACAATTGGCTAACAAAAAATGGCGGAACATTGCTGTATCCGCCATCACAAATCCATAACCCAATTTGAAATCAGGTCGCAGTACGATCCGTTTCTGATCCGCTATCACCGCTTTGCAATGCAGCCATCACTTGCTGCATATGCTGGTTGAAGCTGACAAACTGACTGATTTGTTCATCTGATTTTTCCGGATGCTGCTGTTTAGCAACCCAGCTTTGCAGGCTACCCTGTATATCCGGATTAAAATCTGCAATCATCTGATTAAACATGGATTGCAACTGCGTCAGATAATCCCCCAGCTGACTGAATACATCGGGCAATGCCGCTGCAGCTTGCTGATTATCCGTCAGAGCAGAGCTGTCTTTGGCCGCCGTTGCATCACTGCCCGTATTCGTCGTAGCGGTATTACTGTTACCTTGCCAGCCAATGGCCTGCTGCTGATATAAATCAAGCGACATACTGACCAGTTCACTGTCGGTCAGATCCAGCTGCTGCGCCTGTTGTACCGCATCACTGATATTGCCGCCAAAGAAGCTGTCTGACAGATCGCCGACTTTACTTATAATATCAGAGATCGATTTCAGCTCACTGCTGCTAAGATCCCCTTCTACCTTAAAGCTGAACTGTGTTGTGCGACTATAGTAGGCAGATGCGCTGCTGTCTGTTTTCTTCTGATTTTGACTGTTTCCGGCCAGTTCGCCATAAGCCTGCAAGGCTTTTTTGGCCTTCCCACTGCCCTGTAATTGCCATTGCTGCTGATCATCAAACTGGATGGTGACTTTATCCCCTTCCTTCGTGGTTAGCTCCAGACTGGCTGATTGCTTGCCAGCCATAGCCGCCAGAATGGAATTACCAATCTCTTTTGGTGTTTTTACCTGATCGGTTGCGGCTGTATCAGCAGCAGTGGTCTCTGTTGATTCCGAGGTATCGGTCGTGGCGCTATCCACTGTTTTACCAAATAACTCTTCTTCGAATTCACTCATCCCCTTTTGGATCAATTCATAGCTTTTATCGATCCCTTCTTTCAGCGGATCAGACAGTTGACCACTTTTATCGAGTTCAGCCCGGGCATCGCTGAAACCTTTATCAATGCCTTTATAAGCCTGTCCCAGCATTTTCTTTAACGCTTCATTGTCATCACCGGCCTGCTGACGCGCACGGATGGTATTGGTGACAAACGACAGCACGTTATCAGCCACTTTCTGATAATCAAACAGCGATTCACTACTGTCATCGTCGGTCTTCTCTTGAGAACTGACGCTGTAACTTTTACCGTTGAGAGTCAGTGACTGTGACAGTGAAAACTGAATGATTCGGTTGCCTAATCTGGCAGAATGACTGAGCGATACTTCATCGCCTTGCTGCGTAGCTGCATTTGCACTTTTACCCGTCTGCCGCTGCGTATTTTTCAGCATATTCTGCAGCACAGAGCTGTTTACCTGATCTAATTTCATGATCGTCTCCGAAGCCGGTTACACCTGCGGTTATCTTTATAGCGGCCTGACTGCATAAAACTTGAGCAGAAAAACTGGACAACAACGCACAACTGCATACAATTTTCGCCCTTCCTGTAGTGACGGAGTACACCATGACATACGCGGCTCATTCTGATGCCCTTTACCAGCAACAGTTGCATGAAAAACAGCAACGCCTGACACAATTGCTGGCTCCTTTTCAGGCTCCGGCACCCGAGGTGTTTGCCTCTGCTCCGACGCATTATCGTATGCGTGCTGAATTTCGCATCTGGCATGAAGACGACGACCTGTTTTATGTCATGTTCAACAGCGAAACCAAACAGCGTTACTACGTGGAAGAGTTCCCGACCGGCAGCCTGTTGATCAATCAGCTGATGCCACGCCTCAAAGCATTGCTAAAGGCCAACCACGCACTGAAACATAAACTGTTTCAGGTCGATTTTCTGACCACGCTGAGTGGTGAAGCGCTGATCACACTGCTTTACCATAAACAACTCGCCGAAGCCTGGGAACCGGCAGCCAGAGAACTGCGCGAGACTCTCCGGGCTGAATTTGGCGAAGTCGATGTGGTCGGCCGGGCACATAAACAAAAGATCGGGCTGGAACGCGAATATGTACTGGAACAGCTGCAGGTGGCCGATCGCACGCTGGAATATATGCAGGTAGAAAACAGTTTCACCCAACCTAATGCGGCAATGAACCAGCAGATGCTGGGCTGGGCACTGGATGTGACCACTGGCTGTCAGGGCGATCTGCTGGAACTGTATTGCGGCAACGGCAACTTCTCGCTGGCACTGGCCAAAAACTTTAACCGAGTGCTGGCGACCGAAATTGCCAAATCATCAGTACATGCCGCCCAGCATAATATCGCCGTGAATCAGATTGAGAATGTGCAGATCCTGCGCATGTCCGCCGAAGAGTTCACTCAGGCGATGAACGGTGTGCGTGAATTTAACCGCCTCAAAGGCATCGATCTGCAAAGCTATCAGTGCAATACCATTCTGGTTGATCCACCACGGGCAGGGCTGGATCGGGATACTCTCGCCATGATCCAGGCATATGAGCAGATCCTCTATATCTCCTGTAATCCGGAAACGCTGTGCGATAACCTGAACACGTTATGTCAGACTCATGAGATCAAACGATGCGCCCTGTTCGATCAGTTTCCGTTTACACATCATATGGAATCGGGCGTCTGGCTGGTGCGTAAATAGCAGACAAAACAAAACGGCATGCCGGTTTATCTGCATGCCGTTTTTCCTCACGTTAGCTCAATGGATTTCAATTTCCAGTGGCTTATCACCCGTTGGTGTGCTCTTCAGCATGTGCACATAGAGCATGCCATCACTGAAGTTGGCTGTAACATTTTCCGCCTTAACATCATCCGGTAACGTGAAACTGCGACTGAAACTACCATAGTAACGTTCTGTACGATGGTGTTTTTCATCGCTCTTTTCCATCTTACGTTCGCCGGTAATCGTCAGCGTGCCATGGTTGATCTGCAGTTTGATGGCTTCGCGTGGAATTTCAGGAATTTCGACCTTGAGCTGATACTCGGTCTCATTTTCCACGATATCCACAGCAGGAACCCAGTCACTGCTGCCAGTCATGGATTCTCTGCCCCAGAACGGGACTGGGAATGAACGCTGATAATTGCGGAAAATATCGTCAAGGTCACGGAACGGGTTCCATTTTTCGAGACGCATATAAACCTCCTTACGGCGTAGGTGGATCACTCAAATAACGATCACGCCTATTATCTATATAGGTCTGTCTGTGTAAATTTCAAGCATCTTGTGAGCGTTTTTTATACCAGCGAAACACCATGTCGCAGCAACCCTAACGCAATCAACCACATGATGCTGCCGACTAGCGCATCTATACATTGTTGAACTCTGAGCCGCTGTAGTTGTGGTGCCAGCCAGCTTGCCAATAACGCTAAGCCAAAAAACCAGAGCAATGAGGCCGTGATGCTACCCAGAGCAAAACTCAGCTGCTGAGGCCTTGGATATTGCCCGGCAACCGCCCCCTGAATCATCACGGTATCCAAATAAACATACGGGTTCAGCAAGGTCACTGCCAGCGTCATACTGATCGCTTGCATCCGGCTCATAATTCCTTTTTCAGCCAGCGATTGTGCCGTTGCCTGCCAGGCGCGCTGCAAACTGAGCCAACCATAACGCAGCAGAAAAACCGCACCACCTAACGTCAGCAACAACTGTAAAATTAACGACTCCGCAATGATTTTACCGGCACCGCCCACACCCAGTGCAATCAGGATCATATCACCGAGAAAACATAACCCGGCCACCAGCATGGCATGATTGCGTCGGATCCCCCGCTCCAGCACAAAGGCATTCTGAGCTCCGATGGGAATAATCAAACTGGCACCGACCAGCATCCCCTGAAGATAAATTGCGCCGTTCAGCATTATTTTTCGCCTCAAAATCGAATCTGCGGACACAATAAGAAGAGGATACAATTAAGTAAAATTCATGTTTCTTATAGAAGATAAGAAAAACTAATGAACCATCTTGATTACAAACTACTGCAAGCACTTGATGTGATCCTGCGGGAGCAGAGCTTTGAACGGGCGGCACAGCAGCTGCACATTACTCAATCCGCCATTTCACAGCGCATCAAGCAGCTGGAGTTACTGGTGGCGCAACCGGTGCTGATCCGCACACAACCGATACAGCTGACCGCGATGGGGCAATTACTCTTAACCCATTACCAACAGGTACAACAGCTGGAACAGGCTCTGTTACCTCACCTGTCCCCCAACACACTGCTGAAGCCTCTGTCTGTCACTATTGCTACTAATGCCGATAGTCTGGCCACCTGGCTGATCCCTGCTTTGACACCATTACTACAGCCAGGTTTAATTGAACTGAACCTGCTGATAGAAGATGAAAACCGCACGATTGATCGGTTACGCCGCGGTGAAGCCTTCGGAGCTATCACCACCCAGCAGGAGGCGTTACCCGGCTGCCAGTCTGAATTATTGGGTTATATGGACTACGTGTTAACCGCATCACCCAATTTTATTACTCAATATTTTCCGCATGGCTTAACAGAAGAAGCACTGCGCAAAGCACCGGGCGTCGCATTTGATCAACGGGACGATATGCATGTCAGTTTTGTGGAAAAACACTTCGGACTGCCACCCGGTAGTTATCCCTGTCATACCGTACGATCTTCCGAAGCGTTTGTCGCACTGGCAAAAGCCGGCGTCGCTTATTGCCTGATACCTAAATTACAAATTACAGCAGAGCTTACCAGTGGTCAGCTGGTGGAACTGATGCCAGATACCCCGTTACGGGAACGCAGGTTATTCTGGCAACGTTGGATCCTAGAAAAAGGGATCTACCGGCAAATATCGCAGCATCTGTTGAATCAGGCGCATCAGATCTTCCCGCAGCAATAAAAGAAACTGCCGGAATTTCTGTCAGAGGGTGATGTCCTGTGGTGGCATAGTCGTGGTAATTGGCTGATAATCAGGCAATCATGCCGACACAACAATAAAACAGGACGGGATATGTCTTTACGCTACTCATTAACCGGCAGTTTCATTCTTTTTGCATTGTTTCAGATGCCCGCTCAGGCTTGCAGCGACGACAGTTGCTATCCAACCTGGGATCTGAAACGGGATCAGCTCGATACCTGCAACAACACCCCATTCCTCTCCCCGGCGAATGACAGCCGAATTAATCTGCAGCTATTACTGGCCGATCAACACCAGCAACCATTAACTGTTCCAACCAGTGACAGTTATTACAAAGAACAGGGCTACGCGCTGGTACCGTTTCCTGTCGATTTAACTGAGCCGACAGACACGACGGCAACCGGAAATGAAAATGATAAAAATCAGCCATCACCGCTCGTCATTCTTGCTCAGCAACTTGGCGTCAGTGCAGATGATGCCAATAATCTGCTGACCCAAACTAGTGTCTGGGAAGGTAGTCGCTGTACCTCCAATAATCAGCAAACCGCACAAACTTATCTACAGCAGTTAGCGCAGGAAAAAGAACTACCGGCAGAAGAGCGTACCGCACTGGCACAAAGTCGCTTAGCTATTCTGCAAAGTTGTGACAATGAGCCAGCCGCACAGACTGATTTATTGCCACAGAACATCCACTCCCCTACAGGTCAACTGTTTGCCAGCTACCTGCAAGGTGCCCAGGCGTTCTACAACGGCGATTTTACCCAATCTATTGCAGTCTTTAATGCGCTGAGCTTATCAACCCACCCTTGGCTGAAAGAAACAGCCATATACATGAAGGGCCGCATTTTCCTCAATACCGCCCAACAAAATGCGTTTGATGAAATGGGATTCCCGGATAACAGCAAAACTGACATGGCCTCGCTGCAGGCAGCAGAATCCGCATTTAACAGTTATCTGACTGAGTACCCGAAAGGCCAATATGCAGCCTCAGCTAATGGCTTATTACGTCGCGTTTACTGGCTGATGAATGATCAGTCTCGTCTGGCCCAATCGTATGCTTACTGGTTTACTCATCCGCTGACCGACACCAATATCACAGCCAACCAGCTGGTACAGGAGATCGACAACAAATTACTGCTTTCATACAGTGATACCAGCAAAATTGAAGATCCGCAGTTACTAGCCATCATTGACCTGATGCTCATGCGCCGTCGCAGTGAAGATGATTCCCGCCCACCATTCACGCTGGCGGAACTGCAATCACAGCAGGCTCGTTTTGCCAAACAGCCAGAATTGTATAACTACCTGCTGGGCGCCTATGCGCTGTATGTTGAAAAAGATGCGGACAAAGCGCTGACGATTCTGCCGGAGATCAACACCGAACAGCTCCTCAGTTATCAAGCATTCAGTCAGCAAACGCTGCGCGGATTTGCACTGGAAAGCAAAGAACAGTGGCAGGACGCCGAACAGTTATGGCTGAAACTGCTATCAAAGGCCAGTAACCCACTGCAACGCCAGCAAACTGAGCTGGCTCTGGCTATGAATTACGAACGTAGTCAGAATATCGACAAGGTCTTTGCAGACAAATCCCCTGTCAAAACACCGATGATCCGCGAGATCCTGCTACGTAACATTGCCTCCCCGGCACTGCTGCGTAAACAAATCACCCACCCGGTATCGGCACAAGAGCATGACATCGCGCTGTTTACTCTGTTATTCAAAGACCTGACTCGTAGCGCCTATGCTGATTTTCTGAAAGACATCCAGTTGCTACCAGAGAATACCAGCACCACACCGCTGTTTATGGGCAGCACCTATGCCACGCCGCAATCATTGGCACTCTTTAAATGGGATGGCAAAAATGCGACCGATTATCAGTGTCCGGCGCTAACCGAGGTAGTCCAGACTCTACAGAATAACAACGCGCATCCGCAGGCACTGAACTGTCTGGGCGAATTCATATTACGGCAAGGACTGGATGATTTTCCGCTGAACAGCCAGCCAGATCTGCATGAGCTGGGCGGCACCACGACACAGTTTGACGGAAAAGTTTTCTCCCGGCTGGATGGTTATCAGCAGGTCATTGCCAATAAGCAGGCGCCGCACACGGATAAAGCCTACGCGCTTTACCGCGCTATCAACTGCTTTGCACCCAGTGGCTATAACGGATGCGGCTCTCAGGAAATCCCCGTTGAAAAACGCAAGCAGTGGTTCCAGACTCTGAAATCTCAGTTCAGTGATACACCGTGGTCTAAACAGCTGAAATACTACTGGTAATGATCCGGCTTTTATTCCTCTTCCTGCTGACAGGAATGCCTTTTCTGTCAGCTCATGCCAACGTTAATGCAGCTCAGTATGACGAATTCTGGTTGTGGAGCGCTGTCCGCCCGCAACCGGTTCTGGCTCAAGCCAAAACACTGTATATCCTGCAGGGGCAAATCAGTGAACAGCGAGGTATCAGTCGCTTTATTCCACAAGGGATCGCCGTTCCTAGATTACATCATGGTCAGGTCTGGCTGACTTACCGGGTAGAAACACTCAACTGGTCAGATAATATTTACCGCAGCATCCGCCAGCAGCTCATCCGCTGGCAAAAGCAGGGCAACCCGGTAGCCGGAATACAGATCGATTTTGATGCACGGACCTTGCGTATGCAGGAATATATTGCCTTTCTTACAACCCTGCGCCAGCAGCTGCCGGAACAATATGCCTTGAGTATTACCGGATTACTTGACTGGAGTAACCACACATCGCCGGAACTGGTGAATCAGCTGGCGGATGTAGTGGATGAAGTGGTGATACAAACCTATCAGGGACGTCATACCATCCCAACCTATGCGGCTTATCTGTCCCGACTGGTGAATCTCACAATCCCGTTCAAGATCGGGCTGGTACAGCATGGCGAATGGCAGGCCCCGGCTTATTTGCAAAAATCAGCCTGGTTCCGGGGCTATGTGGTTTTTCTGCTGAATGATTAATCTTGCTGTGCTGATGGCGACTCTTGTCTGCTTTGACGTAAAAACAGCAGCAACGCCGCGACACTGCGAGCTTCGTGAAACTGCGGATGATCCAGCAAGGCTTCCGCATCATGTAGCGGCCAGGGCACGACTTCCAGCTCTTCTGGTTCATCCCCGGCTAACTGCTGTGGATACAGGTCGTGCGCCATAAAGATCGCCATCTTGGCATTCATAAACCCTGGCGCCAGCGACACCTGTTTCATAAAAGTAAGGGCTCCGGCCGCCATTCCGATCTCTTCCTGCAATTCCCGGTTGGCGGCCTCCTCATCGGTTTCACCGGCGTCTACCAGCCCCTTGGGAAAACCAAGCTCATAAGTATGAGTGCCTGCGGCATACTCCCGAATCAACAGCAAAGTATCGTTGTTCAGCACTGGCACAATCATCACTGCATGCCGGTTACCGCCGGGGATCCGTTCATAAACACGTTCTTCACCGTTACTGAAGCGAAGCTGCAAAGCCTCTACCCGGAACAGCCTGCTCTGCGCCACCACTTCCTGACGCAGGATGACAGGCAATGCCTTTTCCGTCTTCATTGATTTATCTGACATGAAAACCGCACGATGTTAAAAAACAGTAACATCAGTATATCTTTAGCTGTTCTGACTGTCTTTGCCGATATTGCTGATTTTAACCACGGTTTTATGCGACTATTACTGCAAACAGTTGTATCAGGTGATATCACATAGCAAAATGTGACCCCCTAAGCACGGGAATAAGAGAATAAGAATGCAGGTCATTACCATCAGAAACTGGCTGCTCAGCGATGCTTCGCTCCATACCCTGCGAAAGCTTGTGACAGTGTTATTGTTGCTCGGCTGCAGTTATCTACTGGCCATCCTGACCTGGCAATTGTTTTCTGCTACACCAGATGTTCGGCCTGTAACACCCCGTTTGCATAATACCATGCCTGTCGCTGGCAATCGGCCTGACAGTCAGCGGCTGACAATCATCAACAATGCGGCATTATTCGGCACAGCCGCCAAACCGGAATCAACAGCACAAACATCCGCACCCCGAAGCCGGCTAAATGCTCAGCTTACCGGCATCATGGCCAGCAGTGTTCCCAGTCGTTCTATCGCCATTATTGCCCGTAACGGTCAGCAACAAAGCTATGTCACGGGTGATGTCATCCAAGGAACTGATGCCCGTATTACCAGTATCCTGCCTGATCGGGTGATCATCAGCCGCCAGGCTCAGGAAGAAGCCTTGTTACTCGATGATGATGCGACTACCGCTACGCCCACGGCCAATGCGCCGGCAAACAATGCTATCGCTGGAGTACGCCAGCAAATTCTGAAAAATCCCGGTCGCTTAATGGATTACATCAACATTTCACCAGTCCGGGAAAATAATCAGCTCAAAGGTTATCGGTTAAATCCGGGACGTAATCCGGCTTTTTTTGCCCAATCCGGCTTACAGCCTGATGATCTGGCCATCAGCATCAATGGACTGGATCTGCGTAATAACGCTGATGCCGCACAAGCCATGCAGCAGCTGACCCGTCAGACCGAAATGAATGTGACGGTAGAGCGCAACGGCGTCGAACAGGACATCTACATAAATCTGGAACAACCATAAGCATGCAGAGTTATAAAAATAATATGAAACAGTTTCTCAAACGCAGCCTGGTGATTGGTTGTTTGTGTAGCCAACTCGGGCTTCCGTCAGCATCCGCGGCTGAATACTCTGCCAGTTTCAAAGGCACCAATATTGAGGAATTCATTAACACCGTCGGTAAAAACCTCAACAAAACCATCATTGTTGATCCGAGTGTAAAAGGCACAATCAATGTACGCAGTTATGATCTGCTGAATGAAGATCAGTATTATCAGTTTTTCCTCAGTGTGCTTGATGTATACGGTTTTGCGGTCGTTCCGATGCCCAATGGCGTACTGAAAGTCGTTAAAGCGCAGAATGCAAAGACATCGGCCATTCCGGTGGCTGATGATGCCAAACCAGGCAGCGGTGATGAGATGGTCACCCGCGTGGTACCGGTGCGGAATGTCTCTGTGCGCGAGCTGGCGCCACTACTGCGTCAGCTCAACGATAATGCCGGTGGCGGTAACGTTGTCCACTACGAGCCTTCCAATGTGCTGCTATTAACCGGGCGAGCCGCAGTAGTCAACCGACTGGTGGAAATCGTACGCAGGGTCGATAAAGTCGGAAACGAGAATGTTGATGTTATTAAGCTCAAATACGCTTCCGCCAGTGAAATGGTTCGTCTGATCACGGCCCTGACCAAAAATGAAAAAAACAACCTGACCAGTGTCCTGACGCCCAAAGTGGTCGCCGATGAACGAACTAACCCAGTCGTGATCAGCGGTGAAACTCAGGGGCGGCAACGTATTGTTACCATGATCCGCCAACTCGACCGTGAGCAGCAAAGTCAGGGTAATACCCGAGTGTTCTACCTGAAATACGCGCAGGCCAAAAATCTGGTCGATGTCTTAAGTGGCAC
>SSEX01000013.1 GCA_008015085.1 Tolumonas sp.
ACTCTAATGAGTCTGCTTTTTGCTTTTATTTGGGTGAAAAAAGGAAAAAGGAGGATTTTTTTTCATTCATAAGCTCTGTTCAGGTCTTTTCGTAAGTTCCTTTCAAAATAAAAATGCCACTTGCATCACAATGTGAAAATCAAATAATGAAAAATGTCGTTCATTGTGAAAATATAAATGTACAGGTTATGTGAAACACCCCGTTTATCATGTCACCTGTAACGTACAACACATCATGGCTTCGCTGTTGTTTGGTGTGTCCCTTTACTGATGGAATCAAATTGAGGAATACGTCATGGATTTTGTTATTCATGCAGCAGAATGGTTCATCGGACTGTTCCAGAAAGGTGGTGAGGTGTTTGTTGGTATGGTGACCGGCATTCTCCCTCTGCTGATCTCGCTGATGGTTGCGATGAACGCACTGATCCGTTTTATCGGTCAGGAACGAGTTGAACGTCTGGCACAGAAATGTGCAGGTAACCCGGTTTCCCGTTATCTGATCCTGCCGGTGGTGGGTACTTTTGTATTCATGAACCCGATGACACTGAGCTTAGGTCGTTTCTTACCGGAAAAATACAAACCATCCTACTATGCTGCGGCTTCTTATAGCTGCCACTCCATGAATGGTCTTTTTCCACACATTAACCCTGGTGAGCTGTTCGTGTACCTGGGGATCGCAAATGGTCTGACGCAGTTACACCTGCCGCTGGCACCGCTGGCTATCAGCTATCTGTTTGTCGGCATGATCTCTAACTTCTTCCGCGGCTGGGTGACTGACTTAACCACGACCTTTGTAGAGAAACAGCAGAACATTCATCTCAGCACTGAAGTTCACATGCACGCTAACTAATCAGGCTCAGGAGCAGACATCATGGCAAATTCATTAGTTATCACCAGAGGAAATGGTGGTTGGGGTGGCCCGCTGACAATCCCAGTGGATCAGAATAAGAAAATTATCTACATCACTGCAGGTACCCGCCCGGACATCGTGGACCGTATGGTGGAGTTGTCAGGCATGGAAGCGGTTGATGGCTTTAAAACCTCCGTTCCTGATAATGAAATCGCCGTTGCGGTGATTGATTGCGGTGGCACATTACGCTGCGGGTTGTATCCGAAAAAACGGATCCCAACCGTGAACATCCATTCCACCGGCAAAAGCGGCCCGATGGCGGACTTTATCGTGGAAGACATTTATGTCTCCGGCGTTCGTCCTGACAACATTACGGCCAGCGTGCAGGGTGCTTCTGCACCGGCGCCAACCATGCAGCACACGTATAAAGAAGAGCCGCGTCAGTATGACAGCAGCAAAAAGCTGAGTGAACAAAGCGATGGCCTGCTGGCGAAGATCGGTATCGGTATGGGTTCTGTGATGGCGACCTTCTTTCAGGCTGGCCGTGAGACCATTGACACCGTCCTCAAGTCTATACTGCCGTTCATGGCGTTCGTTTCAATGCTGATTGGGGTGATTATTGCCTCTGGTGTCGGTGATGTAATCGCTCATGCGTTGATTCCATTGGCAAAAAGCCCGATTGGTTTGATCACGCTGGCACTGATTTGCTCCTTCCCATTCTTGTCACCGTTCCTTGGCCCAGGCGCCGTTATCGCACAGGTTATCGGGGTTCTGGTGGGTACACAGATTGGGTTGGGTAACATCCCGCCACAACTGGCGTTACCAGCTCTGTTTGCGATTAATGCTCAGGCTGCGTGTGACTTCATTCCAGTGGGTTTGAGTCTGGCCGAAGCGAAACCAAAAACCGTCCAGATTGGCGTACCGTCTGTGCTTTACTCCCGGTTCTTAACCGGTGCTCCGACCGTATTGCTGGCCTGGTTTGTATCCTTCTTTATTTACCAGTAATTCGTAGTACTGACTGAGGATTGAAATGACTATGTTGTACCGTACCCAAGTGACTCATATCGGCGAATACGCGGCAGACGCTCTGAATGACAATATGATGATTCTGTTTAACGATAACGCTCCGGCTGACGTAGCAGATTACTGCTTCATCCACCCGGCCGCAGAGTTAACCGGAGAGATCAAAGCGGGTGGTCAGTTTGTGCTTGGCGCATCACGTTATCCGATCACTGCGGTAGGCGATGTGGTTAACCAGAACCTCGCAGAACTTGGCCATATCACCATCCGTTTTGACGGTGGCAAAGTGGCTGAATACCCAGGCACCGTACATGTTGAAGGGATATGCCCTGATGAACTGGTGCTGGGAACAGAAATGAGATTTGAACTGAATAACTAAAACTCACTGCCCCCTCTGCAACACATGAGTTGGCGCTCGTTGCAGGGGGGAGCGAGACTAGCAATTAAGGAGATTAACATGTCAAAAGTGGCATTGGTAGTTGGTGGTGGTCGCAATCTGGGTGCTTTTTTATGCAACGGTCTGGCAGCAGCAGGTTATAAAATCGCTGTTGCCGATCTGGACGGACAAAGCGCACAGGAAACAGCAGCTGCTATTGCTGAACAGTTCGGGGCAGACAATGTCATGGCTGTGCAGGCAAATTCCACTGATGAGCAAGATGTAGAACGCATGGTAGGTGCGATTGATGATCGTTTCGGCCGTATCGACCTGATGGTCTACAACGCTGGTGTGGCACAGGCTGCCCGCATTGACACATTCCCGCTGGATGCCTGGAAGCGCTCTATCGACGTGAACCTGACCGGTTATTTCCTGTGTGCCCGTGCTGTTTCCAAAATCATGATGAAACAGAATTTTGGCCGTATCATCCAGATCAACTCTAAATCCGGTAAAGTCGGCTCAAAACATAATTCCGGTTACTCTGCGACCAAATTCGGCGGTGTCGGCCTGACCCAATCACTGGCGCTGGATCTGGCGGATTACAACATCACTGTGCATTCGCTGATGCTGGGCAACCTGCTGAAGAGCCCGATGTTCCAGTCACTGCTGCCACAATATGCGAAAAAGCTGGGTATTCCCGAAGACCAGGTGGAACAGGTCTATATCGATAAAGTGCCATTGAAACGTGGCTGCGATTATCAGGATGTGCTGAATGTACTGAAATTTTATGCCAGTGAAGAAGCCAGTTACTGCACCGGTCAGATGATTAATATCACTGGCGGTCAGGTCATGTTCTGATAAAAATAAGGTTCAGGGTTAGGGATCCCGGTTTAGCTCCTGAGGGTGCCTGTTATATTGGCAGTGTTTTTACACTGCCTTTTTTCCATCAACGAGGTGAAAAATGGATGCAACCAATACGCTGATTATTTGTGCGGTTATCGCCTGGGGGCTGCAGATTGTGACCGGTTTCCTGCAAATGCGGGCCTTCAACCGGATGCTGCAAAACATGGGGCAAAAAGGCACTGTGAAAATAGGCAAAACCTCCTCCCGCTGGAAGCCTCGCACATTAGTAGTGCTAGCGCATGATGCTAATAATGTGATTATTGATGCCACAATCATGAAAGGATTAACTATTTTTGCTCGTCCAAAGACATTACCTGCGTTGATCCATACCCGGATCCCGCTCACTGAAACAACCATGGCCATGCTGGAACCTTCAGTTCGTGAGGCTGTAGCTTGTGCTCTGTCAACAAAGTGATAATGAAATGACGGTTATTCTTTCATTTTGAAAATCTATAGGTATCTTATAAGTAATAATCTTATATAGAGAGTCTGATCATGAGCGTTGAAGTCCGCCGGGATATGTTAGTCCGTTATCTGAGGGAACATGGCCGAACCTCAGTCAATGATTTAGCCAGCCATTTCAATATTACCGGAGCAACTGTGCGTAGTGATCTACGGCATCTGGAGCTGGCTAATCTGGTTACTCGTCGCTATGGTGGTGCGGAAGCGGTAACACATCCGGTGGCAGAAGATCGCTCAATGGACGAAAAGACCACACTCAATCAGAACATCAAGCAGCGTATTGGCGCGAAAGCCGCATCGCTGGTGAATGACGGTGAGTCAATCATTCTGGATAACGGCAGCACGACCTTACAGATGGTACCTTGGTTGATCGAACGGGTCGCGCTGACAGTGATGACTAACAGCCTGCTGATTATTAATGAAGCGGTAGCTCGAGACTGTAATATGAATTTGCTGATGCCGGGCGGTACTTACCGGAAACGCTCATCCTCGTTTCATGGCGGACTGGCTGAACAGGCATTCCGTTCGTTTACCTTCGATAAGTTGTTTATCGGGGCTGATGGTTTCGATATCGAACAGGGGACGACAACTTTCAATGAAGCCTATCAGGTGAGTCAGGCGATGTGTCAGGCTGCCAAACAGATCATTGTCGTGACCGATTCCAGCAAATTTGGCCGTAAAACCCCTAACGTGGTGGTGCCGATCGATAAGATCGATATCGTGATCACCGACAGCGGTATTAGTGAGTCAGATCTGGCTGCATTACAGCAGCGGGGCATCCAGGTGATGCTGGTTTAAGCTTTAATTTGCATACCTGAATCTGCGGTCGCCCAGCGACTTCCGGCCGCAGTCTTTCTCCATTTTTACCTCTTCATACTTATCTGCTTTTTTGTTTAATTATTAATAGTTATGCAAACCAAGTCATTCCATTCAACACTTTATGCGACATTGTCACTAATTTATTCACTCTCTCTGAATTTATATTTTGTAGATTGTTTATTGTGCAGTTCTTTACTCTGATTTTTTTCGTTTTTATCGCAAAAAAATCTTGCCAAAAGACGCGTGGCTGCGTATTTCTAGCGGCCTTTTTAGTATCTGCGTGAAAAAAGAACAGATTTGGCAGATGACACAGCGTTAAACAAAGGGAAGGAGAAACTCATGTCCACCTCCACGCAGGAGGCGCAAGGGCTGCGCCGTAAACTGCAGTCGCGCCATCTCAGCATGATTGCGATTGGCGGTTCTATTGGCACCGGATTATTTGTGGCATCCGGTGCGACCATTGCCAATGCAGGGCCAGGCGGTGCGCTGTTGGCCTATTTGCTGATTGGCCTGATGGTCTATTTTCTGATGACCAGTCTGGGTGAAATGGCCGCATATATGCCAGTGTCCGGTTCGTTTGCTGCGTATGGCAGTCACTTTGTCGATCCGGCGTTTGGTTTTGCACAGGGCTGGAACTACTGGTACAACTGGGCTATTACTGTCGCAGTTGAATTGGCGGCATCGGCGATCATCATGAAATACTGGTTTCCGGAAGTGCCTGGCTATGTCTGGAGTGCCGGGTTCCTGGCTATTATTGTTGCGCTGAACGGCTTTACGGTGAAGGGTTTTGGTGAAGCCGAATTCTGGTGTTCACTGATCAAAGTCGTCACCGTTATCGCTTTCATTGGCATTGGTCTGCTGATGGTATTTGGCATTATGCATGGTGAATCCCATCCTGGCTGGAGTAACCTCAGCACTGGCGATGCGCCGTTTGTTGGTGGTTTCCCCGCACTGCTCAGTGTTGCCATGATCGCGGGTTTCTCCTTTCAGGGCACCGAGCTGATTGGGGTTGCTGCCGGTGAGTCAGATAATCCGGGTAAGAATATTCCCCGCGCTGTACGTCAGGTGTTCTGGCGTATCCTGCTGTTCTATGTATTTGCGATTTTCATCATTGGTGTGCTGCTGCCGTATAACGATCCACAGCTGCTGAAAAATGACGTAACTGACATCAGTGCCAGCCCGTTTACGCTGGTGTTTGATCGTGCCGGGTTAGCGCTGGCAGCTGCGGTAATGAACACGGTGATTCTGACAGCGATCCTGTCAGCGGGTAACTCCGGTATGTATGCCTCTACCCGCATGCTGTACACCATGGCCTGCAGCGGCATGGCGCCAAAATGGCTGGCGGGTTTAAGCCGCAATGGTGTGCCGGTGAATGCCTTAATGGCAACGACTCTGGTGGCAATGTTGTGCTTCCTGACCTCGTTGTTTGGCGATCAGACCGTGTATATGTGGCTGATGAGTGCGTCCGGCATGAGTGGTTTTATTGCCTGGCTGGGTATTGCTGTTTGTCATTACCGCTTCCGTAAAGGCTATCTGCTGCAGGGCGGAATTACACCAGCTGCCTTATAAGGCGCTGTTCTTCCCGTTTGGTCCATTGCTGGCGTTCGCTCTGTGTTTGTTGGTGACATTGGGTCAGGATTACAGCGCGTTTACAGAAGAGACTATTGACTGGAAAGGGGCGGCAGCAACGTATGTTGGCATTCCGCTGTTTTTTGCTCTGTGGCTGGGGTACAAGTTGAAGAACAAAACCCGCTACGTGCGTTACCACGAGATGCAATTCCCGCAGCAAGACTGATCCAGCGATTACAATCTGCGAACCAAATTAAAGCCGTTCATGTCTCTTTCTGATATGAACGGCTTTTTAGTCTGTCTTTTCAGAATGTCAGTTCAGCTGTAAGACAAGTATTTTTAGCGCTTAAAGCTTTTTCAGCTTGCTGACACCGCTTAACGGATCATAGTAGTAATAGCCAGCATCAAGCGCTGCACCATCCGTCGTTTTATTCTCTGCTGCTGGTAAATAGCAGATAGCCTGCATATCAAAGCTAATACATTCTGCGGTATCCGGATGGGTGATTTGCCAGTTCATCCGTTTGAATAATGCACTCTTATCTTTAGCGGAAGTTTGCTTCCCCGGTAAATACGCATCAAAGCCTACCACACTCCAGCTGCCGTTTTTCGCTGCGATAATGAAATCCGCATTGCCGTTGGGATCAGAGAACTCACGAAGATAACTTCCCGGTAGGTTACTTTCTGCTGCATAAAGCGAAGATGAACACAGAAAACACAGTGGTAACCACTTTTTCATTACTGAAACCTTAACTTAATCAATACATTGTATAGGGACTACAATGATACCATTGAATGGAGGAGAGTGAGGCGGATAAAAAGAAAAGAGCCTGCGAACAGGCTCTTTAGGGTAGAAATTAATGGGCTTTGGATGAATTACCAGCCTTTTACAACGCCGCCGTTGAACAGTTCGGTCGCTTTCTTGAATACCGCTTCATCCTGGTAGGATTTTACGAAGTTCTTCACTTTCTCGTCGTTCTGGTTGTTTTCACGAGCGACGATCAGGTTCACGTAAGGTGAGTCTTTATCTTCGACAAACAGACCGTCACGGGTTGGCTGCAGGTTAACCTGAGACGCATAGACAGTGTTGATGATCGCCAGATCCACATCTTCCAGTGCGCGTGGCAGCTGTGCCGCTTCCAGTTCAACAATCTTCACTTTTTTCGGATTCTCAACGATATCCAGAACAGTCGCAGTCAGACCAGAGCCGTCTTTCAGTTTCAGTAAGCCTTGTTTCTGCAGCAGCAGCAGTGAACGGCCCAGGTTGGTCGGATCGTTCGGTACTGCGATCTGTGAACCTTCTTTCAGCTCGCTGATGTTTTTGATTTTCTTAGAGTAGCCTGCGATTGGATACACGAAGGTGTTACCCACTGCCACCAGTTTGAAACCACGATCTTTGATCTGTGAATCCAGATATGGTTTGTGCTGGAAGGCGTTCACGTCGATGCTGCCATCGTTCAGGGCTACGTTAGGTGTCGCGAAATCGCTGAACTGCACGATTTCAACTTCCAGACCAAATTTTTCTTTAGCGATTTTAGCCGCTTCTTCTGCTACCTGAGTTTCTGCACCAGCGATGGCACCGACTTTCAGGTGGTTGTCTTTTTTCTCACCGCAACCGGTTAATGCGATCCCGATAATGGCGGCACTTAAAATCGCTTTGCTGAATAAGTTCATGGTTTACTCCTTGTCTTCATGATAACTGCGCCACCATCGGCAACAGCGTTTTACTGCTTACAGTCTTTGTTTTTAGCGGTGGTCAACTCGTTTGACTAAACGTTCACCCACGCTTTGAATCAGTTGTACCAGCACAACCAGAATGGCAACGGTGATCAGCATAATGGCCGGATCAAAACGCTGATAACCATAGCGGATACCGACATCGCCGAGTCCGCCACCACCGATGGCACCCGCCATGGCAGAGTAGTTCACCAGTGCTACCAGCGTGATCACGATGGCGTTCAGAATGCCGGGCAGCGCTTCCGGCAGCATCACTTTACGGATGATCTGACGGTGCGTAGCACCCATGGCCTGTGCTGCTTCAATCAGACCAGCCGGGATCTCCATCAGTGCGCCTTCCACCAGACGAGCCAGAAACGGGATCGCACCAATCGCCAGCGGGACAATCGCTGCATTGGTACCGATACTGGTGCCGACAATCAGCCGGGTCAGCGGAATGATCGCCACCAGCAGGATGATGAACGGCACAGAGCGACCCACGTTCACAATCGTTCCCAGTACTTTGTTAAACACAGGCTGAGCGGAAATCTGTCCCGGTTTGGTGATATGCAGCGCAATACCGAGCGGCACGCCTAAAATGGTGCCGAACAGCGCAGAAGCAAAAACCATCCACAAGGTTTCACCCAGCGCCAGCAATAACAACTCATGCATGCTGCTGAACATAACCCACCACCTCGACATCAATTTGTTGCTGTTTCAGGTAATCAATCGTTACCTGTTGTGCATTGGTATCACCGAACAGTTCCACCAGCAGGAAACCAAAACGGGAATGGCCGATCTGCTCAATGCTGGCACTTAAGATATTCACATCAATGCCAAACTGACGGCTGGCATGTGAAATCGCCGGAGTATCAATGGTGTTACCACTGAAGCCCAGTCGCAACAGCGGGATCAAACCCTCTGCCGGTACTTTTTGTAGCCGTTCGCGATACGGCGCCGGGATCTCCAGATGCAAACTGGAACGGACAAACTCTTTTGCTAACGGAGCTTGCGCATGCGCAAAGAACCAGCCGACTTCACCCTGTTCAATGATCTTACCCTGATCGAGCAGAGCTACTGAATCGCAGATGCTTTTCACCACCCCCATTTCGTGGGTGATCAACAAAATGGTGATGCCCAGTTTCTGGTTGATCTCTTTCAGCAGTGCCAGGATCGACTGTGTGGTCTGCGGATCAAGTGCCGAAGTTGCTTCATCACACAACAGCACCTTCGGTGCCGGACCTAATGCACGGGCTATCGCGACACGCTGTTTTTGTCCGCCCGACAACTGTGACGGGTATGCCTTGGCGCGATGCGACAGGCCGACCAGCTCCAGCAATTCTGTAACGCGGGTGGTAATTTTCTCTTTTGGCCAGTTAGCCAGTTCCAGTGGCAGCGCCACGTTGTCAAAAACAGTACGTGATGAGAGCAGGTTGAAATGCTGGAAAATCATGCCGATATTCCGGCGTGCCAGCGTCAGTGTCTGTTCATCCAGTTGGGTCAGATCGACCCCGTCTACTTCCACACGGCCCTGTGTGGGACGTTCCAGCAAGTTAACACAGCGGATCAGGGTGCTTTTCCCGGCACCTGATGCGCCGATCACGCCGACAATCTGGCCGACTGGAACATCGAGTTCTATACCTTTCAAAGCGTGAAAGGCGTTTTTCCCTTCGCCATACACTTTTGAGAGGGAAGATAACTTAATCATAAGGGAACCGTTATTTACTCAAAAATCCACCGGAATGCGGTGGTCACAGAAATTCAGTCTGCTTAGCGGTGTGCTGTCAGGAGTTCATGCTACGGTTCATTACCGGGTATGTCAACGGACATTTGGATGTTTAGACGTCTAAAAAACAGAATTCATTATGCGGAAAATAGATATAGGGTTATTCCGGCTCCTGCATTGAGCTAGCAGAAGCCGGATGATAATTTATCTGCGCTGAGCCAATAACTCCCGCCAGGCGGCTGGCAGATAGTGTTGCAGTAATTGCTGAATTTTAGCTTCATGGCGCTGCCACAGCAGGCCAAGCCAGATAATGCCTAAACCGATCAGTGACAGAATAAACGGGAAGATGAGACTATCCTGAAACAGATCCCACGCCAGATAGCCGAGATAACCGGCGACACCCATGCCGCCAAAGATGGCAAAGACACGACGACCAATCATGCCCCCGATGGCGATCAGCCCCAGATTGATCAGGCAATAAATCAGTTTATTCAATTCGCTGTCAGAGTGTTGCATGGATAAACCACCCCAGAAGGCCATCAGACCGAACAGATACAGCCACCAGGCAAAATCCAGTGTGTGCCGGGTGCGAAGATCAACGTAAAACGCCAGTGCCAGCATCAGTAAACCCACCACCATGGAAACCATTTCCCGGCGATGCCAGCTGTAATCTTCGTCGTGAAACAGGAAGGGGGTCAGATCCATACTCAGATACCATAACACCACGGCGAGCGGCATCACCATGAATGGCAGACGGTAACGCCACAGCAGGATGGCGCCGAACAACAGAGTACCCAGTTCCATCATCAACCAGCGCCAGTCGATATAACGGTGAAAATCGCGGTATTCGCTATGAAAACTGTCTTCCCAGTAACCGAGCTGAGCCTGCAAGCCGTAAATCGCCAGCGGTACCATGGTCACCGCCAGTGCAGCCAGTAACCCGGCCGGGATCGGTTGTCGCTGACGCCAGAGTAGCCAGTCGGCAACCAGACAAGCGGCTACACCGTAACCACAGGCAATCAGAAAAATGCCGATACCGCCAAATGCGTTCCAGCCCAGTGTCATAAACAGACTCATTGCAGCGATGGCAATCAGTCCGCCCAGATAAAACAGAATGTGTGTCGCGCGGAAGGAGGCACTCTCCGCGGGCAAATTTTGCAGGTAATTCCAAAGTGGTGTGACTTGTTCCGGCGAGAGCAGTCCCTGCTCGCTGGCTTGCTGAAGATGTCGTTGTTTTAGTTCCATTTAACCCTTCCCGTCGCTCATTTTAAGAGATCTGTTTCAGTATAACGTGAACCGGCTCGTTTTCATGGCGGTAAGCTTTATTCATATGTACAATTAGCATGTTACACTCTTCTGAATAATAGATATTTCATCAGTGTCACCCGATGACAGGCTAACGATGACATGAAAGGATTCGCGTTGTTTCAGAGAAAATCAAAGGCCACGGCGCGTGCTGCAGTGATGTTATTGCCTGAGCAGATTTTGCTGGCTTCGTTGACCGGAACATCCCGTTTTATCCGTAAACCAATCCTGAAAGGAAGCTCATGGCAGTCAACACTGGTCACGGTGCTGCGTGAGGAAAAACTGACGGGGGCTCTGATCCGTGTTGTGCTGGAACATACGCAGTATCAGCAATTCTCGATTGAACGTCCGGATGTACCGGAAGATGAATTGGCGGGAGCATTACCGTGGGCAATCAAGGATTTCACCTCGGAGCCGGTAACTCAGTTAGCTGTAGATTACTATAACGGTCTGACTAATCCGCTGGCTCGCCCGCGTCTTCAGGTGATCTGTTCCCCTAAACGGCGGATTCAGGAGTGGGTCTCAGCGCTGGAGTCAGAGGCTGAACTGGAAGAGATTACAACCGATGAGCTTGCGCTGGCAGATCTGTTTGGCGAGCAATCCAAAGTCGATGTGCTGCTTTATCAACTACCGGAACAGGAACTGCTGATGTTGGCTGTATATAAGGGACAGCTCTGTTTCAGCCGGACTCTTCGTGGTTTTCAGGTTCTGACGCAGCTGCCAGCGGTGCAATGGCCTGAGATGCTGCTGGATAATCTGATGCTGGAGCTGCAGCGCTCGTTTGATTATCTGGTCAGTCAGTTGAAATTGCCGGATGTGGCTGCTATCCATGTGGCGGTCAGTATGTCTGATCCGGTCGAATTGTTACGTCCATTGAAACAGAACTTTTCGGTTCCGGCCAAACTGATGGCCAATGCAGCAGTGTTACATGGCTTCGAGTTTCTACCGCTGTTTGGTGTATTACAGGAGCCGCAGCCAGCATGAAGAAACGTATCAATCTCTATCTGCCGGAGTTTCGTCCGCAGCGGCAGTGGTTATCATTGTCACAGATGAGTGTTGCCTGGGGGATTGTGTTGTTCCTGTTGGTCGGGATTGCTGGCGGATTGCAGTGGTTGCTGTCGCAACGTCAGGATGAACTGGCCCGGTTACAACAGCACAAACAGCAAGTTGACAGCCAGATCAAGACTGCAACACAGCAGTTGCAACAGCGTCATCCGGATGAAAATTTGCAGCGGGAATTGAAGCACAATCAGGAAGAGCTGCAAGGGAAGCGCTTGTTATTACAATACTTACAGCACATCAGACCGCTGCAGAATCAGGGTTTTTCGCTCTGGTTGTCTGATTTAGCCAAAGCATATCAGCCTGCCATTTCATTGCAGGAATTTTCGATTGCGGGTGATCAGGTTCTGCTACGTGGTGAAGCGGCCAGCAATGAAGCGGTTCCCGCCTGGATGAGCCGGTTTGGCGCATATCCCTCGCTCAGAGATCGCCGTTTTTCGGAGCTAAAAGTAGAACGACAGAAGTCGGGGGCATTGCGTTTTCAACTGCAAACTGAGCATGCGATCAGCACAGATAACGCAGATAAAAAAGCTGGGGAGAATGAATAGCGATGGAACAACTCCTGCAAATCTGGCGGTTATGTGCAGACAAAATACAGGCACAGAGTGTCCGTGAGCGGGTTGGTGTGTTACTGGTCGGCTGGGTGTTGATCATTTTTCCGCTTTACTTCTGGTGGATCGAACCAGTGATACAACACTGGCAACAGGCCGGACAACAGATCCGTGAGCAGCAGTTACAACAGCAACAGTCGGAAGCGGCATTGAGGGTGCTGCAGGCCCGTGTGCAGCAAGATCCGAATCAGGCGCTACAGCAGGAGATCTTTGCCGTTAGCAACCAGTTGACGCAGATGGATGATTTGCTGGCAAAACAGACGGCAGGCATGATCCCTGCTGACAGAATGGCAGAGACCCTGCGCCAGATGCTGGTGAGTTCCGGAAAACTAAAATTGCAGGCGCTGGTATCGCTGGCGCCCACGCCATTATTACCTAAAGAAAATAAGGTGAATTACTACCGGCATGGTGTTCGCCTGAGGTTGCAAGGCAGCTACAGCGACATTTATGACTATCTGCAGCTACTCGAACAACTGCCCCGGCATTTTTACTGGCAGTCGCTGCATTATCAGGTTGGAAAATATCCGCAGGGTACCGTGGAGCTGATCCTTTATACGCTCGGTGATAGTAAGGAATTTATTCGTGGCTAAGTGGCAAACAGTCTGTTTACTTTGGCTTTTTCTTGGCACTGTGTCGGCGGCTACATTGCCTGATCCGACCCGTCCGCTGGCTGGTCCGGCGGCAACAGCTGCTCGGGATAACGCGACGATCACGAAAGCAGCGCTTCCGGTACTGCAAACTATTATTTATGGCTCAAACGTTCGCAAAGCCATCATTGATGGCCAGGTCTGCCGGGAAGGCACTCAGATTGAAGGCTATCGGGTGAAAGCTATTTATGCTGATAAAGTCATTATTACCGGGCCGGACGGGCAGCACACGCTCCGGTTATTTTCACATAAAGTCAGGTATGAATAACGTATGCTGAAATTAACGTCACTGACATTAGCTCTGCTACTGGCGGGGTGTGTGTCTTACCAGCATCCCGAGCCTAAAGAGGCAAAGCAAACGCTGCACGATGCCCGGCAACAAAATACGTTGCAGGTTCCGGAAGCGGTACAAGCGGAATTATTACCGTCAGCCATGCCAGTGCCTGACAGTTCAACCGTGGTTAATGAACGGCGTTTTCGTGTTTCAGCGAAAGAAGTGCCGGCGCCAGAGTTTTTTGCCTCTTTGATGCAGGGTGATCGTTACAGCATTGCGGTGCATCCCGGTGTTACGGGGTTAATCACGCTGGATTTGCGGGAAGTGACCCTGCCGGAAGCCTTGCAGACCGTGGCTGAAATGTATGGCTTTGATATACAGCGCAAGGGCAACATTTTCCATGTGTATCCGGCAGAGCTGAAAACGGAAACTTTCAGCGTGAACTATCTGATGATGACACGGCAGGGCTTATCCCGGACGGCTATCAATACCGGCGCGATCACTCAATCCGGCAATACGCAAAGCTCTTCTGTCGGCTCAGGAAATTCCGCAAATAACAACACGGCTAGCGGCAACAGCGGCAGTTCAACGGTAAACGGCACCCAGATTGATACCGATACCCGCTCTGATTTGTGGGATGAACTGCAAAAAGCACTGGTTGGTCTGGTTGGCAGTGGTGATGGGCGGGTCGTGGTGACAAATCCGCAGGCCGGATTAGTGACGGTCAAAGCGATGCCAAGTGAACTGAAGGCTGTGCGGGAGTTTTTGCAAACATCCGAAAGCCATTTGAAACGACAAGTGATTCTGGAAACCAAGATTCTGGAAGTAAAACTGAACGAAGGTTATGAACAAGGTATTCAGTGGGATAATCTCAATATCTGGAGTGGTAATAGCACCCTAACGGCAGGTTCACAGGTGGCTGTGCCGGCGACTACTAATGCCACGGGATTGGCATTGGGAGGTGGCGCCACTTTTACGCTGACCAATGGCACCTTTGATACCGTTGTGAATCTGCTGAAAACACAAGGGGATGTGAATACTTTATCC